>NC_010001.1:3177000-3480000 GCF_000018685.1 Lachnoclostridium phytofermentans ISDg
CTACAATAATATCCGTAGTTAAGGAGATGTTTGGCATCGCCATCTTAATACGGTCTACTAAGTTAAGATAATCCTCTTTGGTGTACTTACGATTCATCTTCATTAAAAGTTCTGTACTTCCAGACTGTACTGGTAAATGAATATGATTACAGATTTTCTTGCTGTTTTTCATAACCTCAATTACATCATTTGATAAATCCTTAGGATGTGGTGTCATAAAACGAATACGTTTAAGCCCCTCCACCTGCTCTACCATCTGTAGTAGCTGTGCAAAGGAAACTGGTTCGTCAAGTGTCTTGCCATAGGAATTGACATTCTGACCAAGGAGCATAACTTCAACAACACCCTTTGATACGAGCTGCTTAATCTCTTTAATGATGTCCTCTGGATTTCTGCTACGTTCTCTACCACGCACATACGGAACGATGCAATAGCTACAGAAATTATTGCACCCATACATAATATTGACACCTGCTTTGAACTTATACTTTTGTTCGCTAGGAAGTTCTTCGACAATCTTATCTGTTTCCTTCCATATGTCAATTACCATCTTCTTCGTGGTATGTCTCGCATAAATAAGCTCCGCTAACTTAAAGATATTATGAGTACCAAAAACGATATCAACGAAACGATAGCTTTTCTTTATTTTTTCTACCACATGAGACTCTTGCATCATACAACCACAAAGTGCAATTCTCATGTGAGGATTCTTTTTCTTCAAGTTTCCAAGAAAACCGATACGTCCATATACTCTGGTATTCGCATTCTCACGAACGGTACAAGTATTATAAACTACAAAATCAGCCTCTTCAGAATCTGATTCCACATAGCCGATGGTTTCTAAGATACCGGCAAGCTTCTCTGAGTCTTTGGCATTCATTTGACATCCAAATGTCTGCACATTAAAAGTAAGCGGACGTCCCAATTCGTCTGCTACCTTCTTAACCTCCGCTTTGCATAATGCCATATAGTAATATTGGCGTTCTGGTTCTTTCTCTGGAACTAAACCGGATAAGTCAATCAAATCTATATTATTCTTTAAGTTATCTAATTCGCTCATTGTTATCCTCCATAATTAACAGATCATATATTCATTATAAAAATGTGCCAAGGATTCGATAGCACAAAATCTCTAATTTAAAATGAGAATCAAAAGTTTGCTATTTATTCTCGTTATGCTTTAATCTTATGTCCTATAGTATTTTACGAGAAATACTCCTAGTTTGCAAGTGGAAATACAAAACAACAAAACTGGATACCCCCTCCGGCAGCACTTAAGCTACTAGGAATATCCAGTTTCTATTCACAATAGACATTTCAAGCAAGTCATTCAGCTGAAAGTGAATGAGTCAGCATATAGTCTCTTAATTCACAATATCCATTTTCTTAAGGTCTTATTTGCCCATTACCAAATACAACGTATTTTGTAGAAGTTAATGCTTCTAATCCCATAGGTCCTCTGGCATGAAGTTTTTGTGTACTTATTCCAATTTCAGCACCAAGTCCAAATACTTCTCCATCAGTAAATCTAGTCGAAGCGTTTACATATACTGCAGCTGCATCGATTTCCTCCAGAAATTTCATTGCATTTTGATAGTCAGACGTAATTATACTCTCAGAATGACCAGTATTATAATGATTAATGTGCGCAATTGCTTCCTCTATTCCCTTAACAACCTTGACCGAAATCAAAAGATCTAAATATTCTGTAGCAAAATCTTCTTCTGTTGCTTCCTCCATTTGAGGGCAGATTGCTCTAGCTTTTTCATCCGCACGAAATACAACCTGTTTCTCTGTAAGCCTTTGATATACCTGTGGTAAAAACTCTCCTAACACATTCTCATGAATAACAAGAGACTCGCAAGCGTTACATACTCCCAAACGCTGTGTTTTTGCATTATCGATAATATCTAGTGCCATTTTAAAATCAGCAGATTCATCTACATAGATGTGACAATTTCCAGTTCCAGTCTCAATAACTGGAATCGTGCTATTTGCAACAACAGACTTGATTAGTCCTGCTCCACCTCTAGGAATTAGTACATCTATGTACTCATTCAGTTTCATTAGCTTTGTCGCAGTTTCTCTACTGGTATCCTCTAGTAATTGTACTGCATTTTCATTAATACCAGTTTCTTTTAATGCTTCCCTTAAAACTTTTGCGATGGAAAGGTTAGAATGAATTGCATCACTACCACCTCTTAATACCACCGCATTTCCTGCTTTAAAGCAAAGTCCAAATGCATCTGAGGTTACATTTGGTCTGGATTCATAAATGATACCGATAACACCGATTGGTACACGGCGCTTTAATATCTGAAGACCATTGGGACGGATTTCAGACGAAAGAACTTCACCAATTGGATCTTTTAAGGACACGATTTGACGTAATCCATCTGCCATCTGTTCCAAACGATTGGTAGTTAGACGTAAACGGTCAATTAGAGATTCCTTCATCTGATTCTTTTCCGCATTTTCAATATCAAGCTGGTTCGCAGAAAGAATTTCTTTCTGATGTATAATCAATGCTTTGGCACAAGCCAATAAGCCTTCATTTTTTTTAGTCTGTACAAGGTGACTTAGTTCACTAGCAGCTGCTTTTGCCTTAGAACCAATCACTAATAAATCTTCCATACTGATACCTCCTTTTATTCTATTCGTAATTCGTTACTTGATAATCTCGTTAAAGATAATAATTACTTAATTTTTAATTATCAACAAAGATCTGAATTATACTTCTCAATCAAATACAATTTGACGTTTCTCTGTAACAATTCTATGCATTGGTACATCAAACTGTTCTGTTTGTAACACTTTCTCTATTTGAAAATCATAAGCTATTGCTACTTTTTTCAGATTCGGATTCGGATGTTCTATGAAATATCTATCATAATAACCTCCACCATAGCCAATACGATTACCCATCAAATCAAAAGCTAACCCTGGAACTATCATGATTTGGTTTCGATCTTCTTTCATTTGTCCCATGTTCTTTGGTTCCGGTTCTAGAATTCCTAAAGTTCCTGGTAAGAGTTCCTCTAGGGTCTCTATTTGATAAAATTCCATGAATTTTTTATCTAAAACTTTTGGTACATACACACGCTTACCAGATAGAAGTGCACCTGTAATCAGTCCATGGGTATCTACTTCCTTCCCAAAAGATACAAAAGTAAATAAGTCATCCGCCATCATAAAATCAGGAAGTCTTAATAATTGGTCTAAAATAGTCGATGATTTTACCTTCGACTCTTCCTCTGACATTTGATTCCTTTGGGTTCTATTTTTCTCTCTAAGCGTGTATTTATCCATCATTTTTAATTCTTATCCTTCTTTGCTAAATCGGTTACTGAACCATCTGGATTTAATAATGAGATGTTATTGAGCGTTCCACGCATGTTTTGGCGAATCGCAGCAATATATTCTTGACGAAGTTTTTGTTGTTCCGCTTTTTCTTCTTCTGTCAATCCTTCCGCTTGGGATTTGTGATATAATTCATTAATTCTATCTATTTTTAATTCATCCATATGAAAATTTACTCCTAATTCTATTACTAATATTCTAAGTTCATTACTTACTCCTATTGATTTTAAAGGTTATAATTACTTACATGAAATCTTCTAAGTTTTTTAATTCACTAAAATTAATTTTTCTAAGTTTATTAATTACTAATGAATTCTTCTAAGTTTATTAATCTACTAATACGAATTCTTATAAGTTTCTTAATTCACTAATATGAATTCTTATAAACTTATTAACTTACTACTAATCCTTAATCCTTTAAAACAAGAAAAAGCATACTATGAACTTTCATTGTCGTGTATAAAAACTCCTAACTAATCTATACCCTATTATTCTTTAGGATATTGTTTGGTTGAGAGGTAATCTAACATATTAAAATCTTGATTTTTATGAGCCTTAAACAATGTTCCGACATTCTTTCCTTCTAAAAGATGAGGGATGACACTTAAATCCTCACCATTTGCTATTATCATATCTGCACCAGCATCTGTCGCAATTCGAGCCGCTGATATTTTAGTACCCATACCGCCAGTACCAACATTAGAACCAGCACCCTTGCCCATCTTTAAGATATTATCATCAATCACCTCAACGGTATCAATAAAAGTCGCGTCTGGATTACTTCTAGGATCATCACTATAAAGTCCATCAATATCAGAAAGCAAAATCAATAGATCAGCATCAACTAAAGCAGCAACGATGGCTGATAGCGTATCATTATCACCAAATTCCACTTCGTCTGTTGTAACTGTGTCGTTTTCATTTACAATCGGTACTATTCCAAGCTTAAGTAGCTCATGAAAAGTACGCTGTGCATTTTCTCGACTGATATCATTAATCATAGTGTACTTCGTCATCAATATTTGTGCTGTAATCTGATTATATTCTGCAAATAACTTCTGGTATACCATCATAAGACGTGCCTGACCTACCGCTGCGCATGCTTGCTTCAGTGCTAATTCTTCGGGTTTTTTCATTAGGCCAAGGGATTTTCTACCAACTGCAATTGCTCCGGAGGAAACAAGAACAACTTCTTTCCCTTGGTTTGTAAGATCCGTTAGAATACGTACCAATTTCTCCATCTTTGATAAATTTAGGTTACCAGTCTCCTGATGTGTTAAAGAGGAAGAACCTATTTTAATTACTATTCTCTGCTTGTGCGTTAGTATTTCTCTCATGTTAAACTAATCCCCTTTCTGACAGGGAGCCATACTCGGTCCCAATACAAGCGCGAACCATTAATTCACACTGATTCGTTTCTACATCTGCTAGCAAATGCAGTAAAATATAACTATAAAATAAAAATCGCCTTTTTATTTTAACAAATATCTGCTATGGACGATACTTCACAGCCAAAGCTTCATATACTTTCATTCCATCTACAGCCGCTGAAACAATCCCGCCAGCATATCCAGCACCCTCACCACAAGGATAGATTCCCTTTCGGTTACTTTCCAAAGCCTCATCTCTCAGGATTCGAAGTGGAGAAGAGGTTCTCATCTCCACTCCAGAAAGTATAGCATCCTCATCTGCAAAACCGGTAATATTCTTGTCAAATGCTTGAACTCCTTCAATGATTGATTCTACCATGTAATCTGGTAAACAATCTCTTAAATTAGCTAAACTATAATTTCCACGAATATTCGGTTTAATATGACCTATTTTAACACTCTCCCTGCTTCTTAACAAGTCTCCATATCGTTGAACCGGAACATTCCCCCGTCCAGTTTGATATGCTAACCCTTCATAGTACCTTTGAAATTCCATTCCAGCAAGTGGTGTATCAACAGCTCCCGGTATCTTTTTAAAATCTTCTGGTCCAACTGTTACAATGATAGCAGAGTTTGCATTTTCCCCTGCTCGGTCATGATAGCTCATTCCGTTAACTACCAATCTTCCTTCTTCAGAAGAAGCATTCACTACATAACCACCAGGACACATACAAAAGGAATATACCGCTCTTCCATTGTTACACTGATGTGTTACCTTATAATCAGCTGCAGATAGGTGTACGTACTCAGCACCATATTGGTTTTTACTGATTAACTCCTGTTTATGTTCCATTCTGACACCGACAGCAAATGCTTTCTGCTCCATCGTAAGTCCACGGCGGTATAACATCTCAAATGTATCTCTCGCACTGTGTCCAAGCGCTAGTATTAAAGCAGAACACGGGATTTTTTCTATGGAAGAATCTGAACTTGTCACACCATTATCGAACTTGCTTCGATTTCGTTTTGTTATCTCTATTCCGGTAACAACTCCATCTTCAATCAATACATCCGTAAGTTTCGTATCAAAATAAATTGTACCTCCACAAGCTTTGACATCTTCACGGATATTTTTTACCACCATACTTAACACATCGGTACCAATGTGTGGTTTATTCTTATATAAAATTTCTTCCGGTGCGCCATGCTCCACAAGTACTTTCAGAACCTGTCTAATACGTCCTGTCGTATCCTTTACCATGGTATTTAACTTACCATCTGAAAATGTACCTGCTCCACCCTCTCCAAATTGAACATTAGATTCGGTATCTAAACAATTGTCAAGCCAGAACTGATCCACTGTTTTTATTCTCTCTTCTACCGCCTGACCACGTTCTATTAGAATCGGCCGATATCCATTCTTTGCAAGGAAATAGGTACAAAATAGTCCTGCTGGTCCACTTCCGACAACAATCGGTCGTTCCTTTAAGGAATCGTTTCCCTGAATAGTAAACGAATATTCTGACTCAGTAACCAAAGTTACATTCGCATCTTTTACTCGCTTTACGATTTTATCTTCGTCTTTCACTGAAACGTCAATCGCATATATGTATTTGATTTCCGTTTTCTTTCTAGCATCGATTGATTGCTTTCTAATGGTGATGGAACGAATTATTTCGGGAGTTACTTTAAGTTTTTTATAAACTGCCTCCCGTAGTTCTTGCTCTGTATGCTGTATGGAGAGTTTTAATTGGTTAATTCGTATCATATGCTTCCTCCATGTTTGTTATTTTACTATATGTTGTCCTGCAACCGCTCCTGTAGACCATGCCCACTGTAAGTTATACCCACCGCAGGTACCATCAATATCAAGAATTTCACCTGTTAAATAAAGTCCTTTCACAAGATTTGATTCCATAGTTTCTGGGTTCACTTCCTCAGTACTTACTCCACCTGCACTAATCTGAGCATTTTCAAATCCGTTACTTCCTGTAACCGAAATTGGAAATTTCTTTAATAGACTAATGATATTAAGGTTCTCCTGTTTTGACAGCTTCTTTGCACTAACATCTGGATTGATTTTTGCCACTGCTAATAAAGTATTACTTAACTTATTATTTAAAAGCCCAGTGAATAATTCAACTACAGTCTTATATCCTCCGTACTTGATTCTTTCTTGCCATAAGTTTTGCAATTCATTTTCAGACATATGAGGGAAAAAGTCAAGCAATAATTGTGTGTCTTTCCTTTGCATCACTGAAGCTACTGCATATCTACTCATTTGAAACACTGGGATACCAGAGATTCCATAGTCCGTAAATAAAAATTCGCCAATTTCCTCTGTCACCTTTTTGGATCCTGAAAAAAGCTCTCCTTTTGCATCTATTCTGACACCAGAGATCTGCTTGAAGAACTTACCTTCCGCTTTTAGTTGAACCAAAGCTGGAAACGGCTCAATTATTGTATGTCCAAGTTTTCTTAGTATCTTAAGGCCGCTTCCATCCGAGCCCTGTTTTGGTGCAGCCAAACCGCCGGTCGCAATAATTACTTTATTACAACGATATTCCTTTTTCTCCTCTGTACGAAGTAAAAATCCTTGGTCTTCTCTTTCTATGTTTAAAACATGTTCTTTTAAAAATACATCCACTTTCAAGTTTTTTAGCTCCATGGCTAAAACGTCAGCTACCGCCGCAGCTTGCTCAGAATTTGGATATACATACCCGTTTCTTAACTTGGGATAAATACCCAAAGACTGAAAAAAAGCAATGGTTTGCTCCACGTCAAACTGACGTAGCACTGCCATTGCAAATTCAGGATGAGTTCCACGGTAACAATCTGGTGTTTGTACCTGATTTGTGTAATTACATTTTCCATTTCCAGTAGCAAGAATCTTCTTGCCTAATCGTTCCCTATGTTCTATGATAGCGATTCGTTGGCCTCTTCTCGCTGCAAAAATAGCAGCTACCATTCCAGAGGCCCCTCCACCGATTACAATACAATCGTATCTCATCCTTACCTCCATATCTTGAATGACTTTCCAATAGAGAGTATAATTCATATCTTATACTAACTTGAATAACTTTCTAGTAGAGAGTATAATTCATCTCTTGTCCTAACTTCAATTCCTTTCATTAATTCATTGCGGTCATTTTCTGGTAGGTTTACTGCATCGATTTCTGTCTGTTCATAAACAGTCTTACGATCACTATAATAGACAATAACTTTACCGTCTCTTACTGCAACATAATATTGGAATTTATGCATATCTGCATTATAACTCTTACGAATCACAAATTCTTTTGGTGAGAAAGTAAGGAGTTCATAGCCATATAATCCATCCATTTCTTCGGATATCGGTATCTCCTTCATATAATCACTTAATTTTAAGATAATCTCTCTTCTCGTCAAACCAATTAAATCTGCTGTTGGTGCTAGTTCTTCTCTCACTAGGGAATTGTCTTTTAATTGATAAGTCTCTAGTATATACTTCGTACTTGGTAATATAATATCTTGTTCATTACTTGTTGTAGAAACATCTGGTTCCGGTGTCACCTGTACCTGTTTCTGATTGTATAATAGTAATTCTTGTTTCTTATATTCTTCTAGCGATTGCAGTAATTGATGATCCCTCTCCACTGCTTTTTCGTTAAAATGACTCAATGCCCGCCTAAAACTAATATAATAGCACGTTGTAAAAAACGCACATAATCCCACAAAACATAAGAAATAACCAACCAATCGCTTCATAGACTGTTCACACTCCTTTGTCTATGAAGTATTGACTAATTTTCTCCAAATATACTGGTTTTTACAACAGATGCAGTTTTTTACATAACTTAAGAATACTTCTACCCGCTGGCATCTCTAATAATTCCTCTTCGTCCATAGTTCGAAGTAAAATAATACTAATACCATACACAATTACAGCAACAATTATGGAGAACAATACGCTAATTGTATTGGAATTTATGATGCGATGCATGAATTCGTAGGCAAAGTAAGTGACAATACCCATCGTAACGGAAGCTGCAAACGGTAATCCAAACGTTTTCATAACTTCTTGCTTATAATTTAATGCCTTCGCCACTTTAATCCAATTTAATATACAGACTACTAAAGCAAAGGACATATTACCAATAACTAATCCATAGGCATCTAACTTCCCTACAATTATTAATAAATAAACAATTGGTATATGAATAACTAGAGAAATAGCTGCATGCTTCACTGGTACCATCATACGATCAATTCCTTGAAGTACACCATTGGTAATTGTGGAAAGTGCAAAAAGTACAACTGCCATCGAACCTAAACGAATTAATTGCGCACTAAGCTCCACATCTCCTTTATAACCAAACAATAATAATACAATTGGTTTAGCTAATACCGTTAATCCAATTGCTGATGGAAAAGCTATTAGCATATTCATTTTCACTGACATCGCTATCTTTTTATGCAGCTCCGTTTTATCTTCCTTTTGATGTGCCATCGCAATCGTTGGAACAATTGCTGTACCAAGTGCGGCTGATATCGCTATTGGAACCGTCGTAAGCATTTTGTATTTTGTAGAATAGATACCAAAGATGGCAGCGCTTTGTTCTTTTAAGAAACCACGTTGTTCTGCTAACCAAGACCATAACTTTGCATCAATAATACCACTTAGATTAAATACGGTTTGACTTATGATAACAGGTAGCGCGGTATAAACAATCGCAGTAAGGGCTTCTTTATAACTTTCTTGATGTTCCGCTTGATCTTTTCTGCATTTTTTCTTTAAAACCGGATGGTACGCGTAATAGATAATCGCTAAAAATAGTAAACCAAATATCGCTCCCGCTAATGTTCCTGCTGTACTACCAGCGGCACCATAAGCATCAATCTGAACAGAAGCATTGTGCTCCTTCATTAAATAATAAGCCGCTATAATACTTACTATCGCATTGACAATCTGTTCTAATAATTGAGAAATTGCAGTAGGTACCATGGTACGTTTTCCCTGAAACAATCCACGAAGTACACCCATAATAGAGAATATAAAAATTGTAGGTGCAAGGACACGTAGTGGAATTGCAATATCCGCAGCATTTTCTCCGCCAATTAAACCAGCCCAAAAGGTTGCTCCAAAAAATAAAGTTGCACTCGCAATTAATCCAGCAAAGGCAGATAACGCCATCGCAGATAAGAAAATACGATAAGAATTTTTATATTCTTTTCTCTGATCTCTGATAGACACTAGCTTAGATACTGCTAATGGAATACTGTAAGAGGAAAGCAATAGAGCTAAATTGTATATCTCAAAGGACATCGAATAGTATCCCATTCCGGTGTCTCCAACGATACGGTTTAGAGGTATCCGGTATAACATACCAATCAATCTGGCTAATATGGAGGATACCGCCAGAATGGAACCTTGTACTAAATATTTATTTTGTTTATTACTCATGAAACTATCCTCCCATGATTTTCTCTAAATTTTTTCGTGAATTATATGTTTTGAAACAGTAAATGAAATCTATTCGATTTTATTGTTTCCAAAGAATTTACCTGTGGTGTAAGAATTTATTGTAAGCTGTTATTTCACGATTAACAATATAATCTCCTAAGTACTTACATATCCTATTCTATAATAACGTCCGAGACATGGTTGTCTGGAAATACCGCAATATAGGTCTTTCCAGGATTTATTATAAGTTCTTCTCCACTTTTATTATAATATCTCATAAAACGAGTACTTTCGTTCTTTTTCCATGTAATTGGTATATAACTTCCATTGGTGAAGTAATATCCTTCTCCAGTTGCATCTTCAATATCCATCGTCTGATATCCATTTTTATCGATATTCCATTCTTTCACAAATTGAACAATCAGATTTTTATAGGTTAATTGGTTGCTTGTATTTGCATCAATATGTTTATCATCATATTGGTATCTTAGATATTCTTTCGTATTAGTATCATATATAAAATACGGCTTTGCTATAGAAGAGAATTTCAGAGTGACTTTACTCGCCAAACTACCTCCGAATAAGTCCTTATCGCTATCATTAAATTGATAGTGACCTTCAAAACCTTCCTCATAGGTTGTACGATACTTCCCTTTTTCTAGAGCACGCTCTATACCATCTAATGACAAAAATGCATTATGTGGTGCTTTAATACTCTTGTCTCGATAAAAAGAATTTACTCCGGCACCATCCATACCACTGATGGTATCAATTCCAAGTTTCTTTATCTTTTTAACTGCATAAGAAGTCTGTCCATAGCGCACAAAGATTGCATCATATTCATCTGCAAAACTTACATAATAATGTCTTGCACTTCTTACACTTCCAATACGCTCTGCGGTCTTAGACGACTTATCAATCCCTTCGAAGATTCCCATTAGTCTTGTAATCCCACCTTCCACAAGCGCTTCATACAAAATAGATGCATCCCCGATTCCACTCTGTGGATTTGCAACCTTAATATTATTTAACATAACAGCAAAAGGACGTTGGTTTGCAATTTCTTCCTCAACCCAAAGCCCTGTTAATTTACTGATTGCTTGACCTTCTCTATTCACTTCAGGAGTTATGATAGGTGTAGCTGTTGGCTCTATAACTTCCGTTGGTGCTACGGTTGGTTGGATAATAAACGAATTATCCTTTTGTGAATTCTTCTTACACCCAGTTGCCAAAGCACACAGAAAAAGAAGACCAAGTAGATAGCCTACTTTTCTCTTGTGTTTGAAAGAATGAAGTTCTTTCACTCTTGAAAACGTGCCTCTATGCAGGCTGGATATTTGTGCCGAGGATGACGCAGGCTCAAATATCCGTGTGAAAGAACTTCGTTCTTTCACGCTATTACAGTCAGTTTGTTTCGTCATATTTACATCCATTCTGACGCTAACGCGCCCTTTTTATAACTATGCCAACTTATTTTCTAACTGTCTTCACTAATTGCCAAACTTCTGCATGAGAAGATAGTGTTTTATAAACTTATTTAACGGCTAAGATGAATACGATCAAGTATTGCTCGCTGTCGTTCTTCCATTACTTCGCGCTCTTCCTCTTCCATATGGTCGTAACCACAAAGATGAAGCATACTATGAGCTATTAAAAATCCTAATTCCCTTTTTTCACTGTGCCCGAATTCCTTCGCCTGACTAAAAACTTTATCCACAGATACAATAATATCCCCTAACATTAGCTCTCCAGAATCAGGATGAAAGCAATCCTCTTGTTCTTCTTCCACATGCTCAAAATCAGAAGGTTCGTTAAATTCTACCATAGGAAAGGATAAGACATCCGTAGGAGCGTCAATCTCTCGATATTCCTTATTAATCTCTTTGATTTCCTCATTGTTCGTTAGAACTACATTAATTTCAGTTTCATAGGGACATTCCTCATAATCAAGTGCTGCCTCAATTACTTCCTTTATCAATACTTCTTCATTAAAATCAAAATTCACTTCTGTTTCTTTTTCTATATGAATCGTCATATTAACTCCCATCTGCGTTCTTTAGCATACACCTTTAATCAAGAATTTAAAATATAATCTATATTGCTAATATAGAATTCCTTCAATTTATGAAAATCCTTTATTGAGATACCACTTTCATCTAAAGTACCTTTATTCATTCGAATGGAAAATGTGTTTTCAATTACCTTTTCCGCAGTAATGCTTGTCTCACCCGAATTTTTTAAATATAAAATCGTTGAGAAAATATTATCGGAAAGCATTACAATAGCTGCCTCTTTTGTCTTTGGCAGTTCTACTTTAAAGTTATGTTGGCGTATCAAATCGCTTACTTCTTTTGGTAGTTTATACTGACTTGCAAGCTCTTCTCCATTTTTCACATAATCCGGACCAAGAAGTCGTCCAACTTCATGATACAAACCTCCTGCATAAGCGATATCTTCTTTTGCCCCAATATATCCTGCAGCTCTTTGCGATAGATGCGCAATTGAGTTGGAATGATGATATAATTTAGGTGATTCCTCCTCTAACCGTCTCATTAATGGGAATCGTAGGTTTGTTACTTCTTGTACCGTAAAACATGATTTATTACCATCCTGTAGCAAGAAGTCCCCTTCGAATGCTAATGTGGTTAAGTCATTGTTATCTTCTTTTGAAAGTCCCTCATTTACTAGTTCTAAACTTGTAGCAAACTCTTCTTGATCTTTCGTCTGTGGAAAAGTAGAGCTTTTCTTTTTAGAAGAAAATACTTTTGCTATACTGCCAGATAAAAAGCTTAACAAAAGAATCAGAAAAACACAAGCATAATAAATAATATTTTTTTTCGTTAGTAACTTGTCCAAGGTAAAATCACTCTGAATTACTAACATGGTTATGAATAATGACAACGTTACTAAGAGTGCATATAGAAAGGATATCCATCTTGTTAAGTATCTTGCAAGAAAACATATAATGAAAGAAAGTACCAAAGGTAACAATTGTACCTCATATGTAATATTTCCATAATAAGTAAACATAATCATGCCAAATGATAATAATAACGCAAGATTCGTGTCTACAAACATTGCAAGTAACGCAATTCCTAAAATCCAAACTGGAAATTCTAAGATATCTAGATTTACTAAAAAATTTGGAATCAGCGGTATTAATACACTACCTACCGTAATCAAATAACAAAAACTAATGAGCCACCAAGAATACCTTTTTCTTAGTATATTTTTTTTATTTTGATAGAGATAGAAACCAGCAACAAAATTCATAACGATGGTATAAACAGAATACTTCAAAAGTTCTAAAAAACTGCTTTCATATAATAAACCAAACGAAAGCGTTAAAGCAAGGGAGGTTAAAAGCAAGGTTACAGCGGTTAATACTAATCGAATAGAGGGAATCTCCTCCAATGTTATATCCTGTTCTTTTGTCTCCATGCAATCCTCCCCTTCTGCCTATCGTATCTTATTATTTCTTCTTAATTGTAGCTCTTCTTGTACGTTTTTTCTTATCAATCTCAGTTATCTTCACACCTCGGTTGTCAGTAGTATTCCCACCTCGGTTGTCATTTCTTTTCTCAAATTCATCATATGCTTTTACAATCTTTTGTACCAATGGATGACGAACAACATCCTGACTGGTTAAATAGGAAAATCCAATATCATCAATCTTTCCTAGCACTTTCATAGCTACATCAAGGCCAGATGCCTGCCCTGATGGTAAATCCTTTTGAGTAAGGTCACCAGTTATAATTACTTTAGATCCAAACCCAATTCTTGTTAAGAACATTTTCATCTGAGCTGGAGTCGTATTCTGGGCCTCATCTAAGATGATAAAAGCGTTGTCTAACGTACGCCCTCTCATATAAGCTAATGGCGCTACTTCAATCAAACCTTTTTCGGTATTTCTTAAATAGCTTTCAGGTCCCATAATCTGATACAATGCATCATACAAAGGTCTAAGATAAGGGTCAACTTTACTTTGCAAATCACCTGGTAAGAAGCCCAATTTTTCTCCAGCTTCAATTGCAGGTCTAGTCAAGATAATTTTACTAACTTCATCATTCTTAAATGCATTAATCCCCATTGCCATCGCAAGATAAGTCTTTCCAGTACCCGCTGGGCCGATACCAAACACTATCATCTTCTTTCGAATCTGATCTACATATGCTTTTTGGCCTAGGGTTTTTGGTTTGATTGGTTTACCATTAATAGTATGACAAATCAAATCTTTATCGATTTCAACTAGCATATCCTCTTTATTCTCAAATCCCAAGGAAAGTGCATAGTTTACATTTTGTTCTGTAATTGTATTTCCTCTTTTTGAAAGTTCTAGTAACTTCAAAAATACACTTTTAGCTTTATTCACACTATCATTATCGCCAATGACTTTTAGCTCGTTGTTTCTTGTGATTATGGTCACGTTTAATGTTTTTTCGATAATTTTTGCATAAGCATCGAATTGACCAAAGATATTTTGTGTGTGCTCCATTGGTATATTAATTATTGTCTCCACTATGCTCATCCGATTCTAACACCCTCCACTCGCTGTCATTGATTGGGCTATAATCCCACGCAGGCTCTTCCACAACAATTTTACCTGCACTTTTGCATGTACCGTTTTCCACTTTTACCTCTACTCTCTGTTCTAAAATAATAACACCTTGGTTAGTCAATTTTTCTAAATAACGAAGCAGTCGCTTATTTGCTAATGTGGTCGCTTCTGTTTCCGAAAAGATTGCTTCTTCTATATTGTACTCAGAAATCGTGGTTTTCATAAAACTAATTGGAAGATAAAAATTCCTTACTAATTTTAAGGTACTAGCTTCCGTAATTATATCATAGTTAGTATAGGAATTTCTAGGCATATGGGAAAATATTTTTTTACCGAACAAGGTAATGGAATAACCATTTTTTTTATGATTCGTATACACCGGATAAGTATATTTTAAAGGAAAGGAATCTTCATACTCAAAATATGTACGTAGACTAATATCTCCATCCGCTAACACTGTTTTATTTTCAACCAAGGTTTCCCCATCTCTAATTACTGGAACTACACCAGAAATTAGGATATCGCCTTTTTTTACAACACTGCCAAGTTCCACTTTTGGTGTACCACTACGAACTATGATATAATTCACAATTCCATCTTTCGTAGCGACCAGGTCCGCTGTACTTAACGAAGTTTTTTTTGTTTCAGAATTTAATTTTGGAAGTACTGTCTCAACGATACGAACAATCAATCTTGTTCCTTTAATCTCCGCCGACACCCAGCCGATATCTGAAAAGTCCCTACGGATATTTTCTTCGATCCTCGGACATTCAATTGACTTAATCTTTACACCGCTGTATACTCCAGTTGTTTGTAAATACTCCATCAGTTGTTCTTCTGTATGCTTATATCCTCCTTCAATACTAATGTCCCAAATATAAAGAGACATGCTATATACCAAAGCGCAAAAAAGTAGTATACCTATATAATATATTTTGCGTCGTATAACATGTCTTAAAAAGAAAGGTAAACCATGTCGTTCTTTTATGTAGGGCACTGCTTTCGCCTTTCGTACCAGTGGTCTTAACTTACGATAGTCTTTTAATAGTATATAGCAATAGATGACATCTTCTTCATTTAATTGCTTTTTATTTTTACTTTCTCCGTAACTTAAGCCCCATAAAACAATGCCCTTCCCGCTGCATAAGTTTATCAAATGCTCTGGGGAACCACCTGCCATCATTATATATAAGTATCCTCTTAACCAACGAATCAACCGTTTCAGCAAATATATCACCATACCTTTCATACCGTATTACTTAAGTTTATGCACCTTGTTGGTAATATACGCTATGAATGATACCAGTAACCTTCAATTCTTCCTTCGTATAATATGTAATCTTTAGATTCTTCCCTTCAATACATAGATTGCATATTTTCGTAGATATTTTAATCTTTTCACCTGTGTACTCCATTATCTTTCTATGGTTTTCAATACTAATGGAATTCCTTCCGTTGATTGTTACAATCGGTGCACCAGCTATAATATCCGGTGGTAGCATTAGGTTCTGAGATATGATTTCCAGATAACTAATACGTTCTGCTTTTCGTTCTTTCTCTTTTTGTTTGCATAAATCATAGAGCTCTTTATTTGCTTTGCCTTTATATTTATCATGATTAGATTTCACGGGTTTATCTCTAAAAAACATGCCATACCTCCCTAAAAACACTTACGTTCACTATAAGATATGAATATGCTGCTTGTTAGTATTCGTTACGTTTAGGACGATTTTAAATGGCATAGGCACTTGTCTAGGCAATACGCTTCACCTTACCAAATCAAAAAGGTAAGTACATATGCCTAGGGAGTTCTTATTTTGTAGAGTTGCTTATAACGTAATTTCATATCTAAAAAATAGCTTATGTACTTAATATTTTCCAATCTTAAGTACATAAGCTACTATTATTTTACCTAATATTTTTTACCTAATATTTTTTACCTAATATTATTCCCAAGGTCATCACAAAACTTTTGACTCTAATCCATAACTAAATATAATGAACCTATCTAATATAAACCAAAAGTTTTTGAAACATCTAATACAAATAATACTCCCTTACCTGGATCCTCAATCTGTAGACATTCACTGATTGATTTCACAATTGCATCCGTTATACTTTCCTCTGAAAGAATAAGTACAATTTCTTTTTCCGGTTCAATATCCATATTGAATAATTTTTGTGTTTCATGGATTCCTGAACCTCTGGCATTAATTATGGTTCCACCTTTGGAACCAGCTTTTTGTGCTGCTTCTATAACATCTTCAGCTTTACCTTTTTCAACCACTGTGAAAATCGAATTATACATTGTTTTTTCTACACCCACTCTTTCTCTATCTTTCTTATAGATACAGCCTCTCGAACTTATAAAATTAGCAACATCCATGGTAAAAGCAATACCATGACGTGGCTTATGAAATTCAAATTCTGTGCTGATGGTTTCAGCAGCATTTCGTATCACTGATTTTTCTCCAACTGTAAGAATGATTTCTTTACGAATATCATTTATCTCTAAAAATTCTAATATACGGTTTTTAATTGTACCATACCCAAGAAAAACGGTGCAACCTGTTATCCCCTGTTGCTTTGCAATTTTCATTACCTTCCCTGCTTGACCATGATTCACAATCATACAAAGGAGCTCGTAATGTTTATTTAAACTTGCATCATCCATCTACATTAATTCCTTTCTTTTTTGAGTATATCTTATATAAAATACCAAGGATTTGTAAAGCAATTAAAGGTGTTAATGCCACCAATGCAATAACTCCAAATCCATCAATTAATACATCGGCATGATCAACTGCATCTGCTGCACCTTGAGTGAATGCTAAGATAAAGGTCGCTGTCATCGGACCAGATGCAACACCACCAGAGTCAAATGCAATACCAACAAATAATTTTGGTGTAAAAAATGTCATAATACAAGCTATTATATATCCTGGTAGCAAATAATGCCACAACTTTATTTCTGGTATTAAGATTCGAATTACAGAAAGTGCTACCGCACCACCAACACCAATACATAAGAACATTAGCACAGTTTTTCTCTTAACAAAACCACTTGTGACTGTTTCTATCTGACGATTTAATACATATACCGCAGGTTCCGCTAAAATCGTAACAAGACCAAGTACAAATCCAACTATTACAATAATGCTCTTATTTTCTAAAGATGCAAGCTCATATCCAACTACTTTACCAACTTCCATAAAACCTGCATTCACACCAACTAGGAAAATAACTAATCCTAAAAAGGTATAAAAGATTCCTTTGAAAATCTTATGCAGTGATCTTCTTGGTAATTTAAATGAAATGATCTGAAATAATACAAATATAATTACAATTGGCAGAAGTGCAATTATTACTTCTTTTGCTAGTGTAGGAAAAGCTTCAAAGAACGGACCTAAAAAGCTATGACTAATAACCTCTTCACTTTCAAGATTTGCTGTTATTTTATCTGTTTTTACTAAAATACTCATAATCATTACCGATAGAATTGCTCCTGAAGAAGCAATTGCTACCAATCCGAAACTATCTTTTTCTGATGCTTTACTATCTTTCTTTAAAGAAGAAACACCAAGGGCTAACGCTAATATAAATGGAACTGTTAATGCTCCGGTGGTAGCACCTGACGCATCAAAAGAAATTGCTAAGAACTCAGCAGAAGTAAAGAAAGATAACCCTAAGATTACCATATATATTACAATTAAAAGCTTATACAGTGGAATGTTATAGACAATACGAATCAAACCAAGGGCAAGCATTACAGCGATTCCAATAGACACAACAATGAGAATTACTGACTTCGATATCAATCCCGAAGTTACAAATTCCACCTGACCTGCCATAATATGAAGGTCTGGTTCTGCTACTGATACAAAGAATCCAAGAAGTAATCCAGCAGCTGCAATGATCCAAATTTTTTTACTTTTTACAATTGCTGCTCCCATATGAGAACCTATCGGTGTTATTCCGATATCCACCCCCACAAGTAGTACAGCCAATCCTATTACAATAAGCAATCCTCCTAATAAAAATCTACCAAATACTATTGGTTCGAGAGGCGTTAATGTAAAATTGAGTAAAACAACAATTAGTGTAATAGGTAGAACCGAGAATAAAGCCTCCCTCATTTTTTCAACTAGCGCATTCAATATTCTTTCACTTCCTTTCAAAAATTTAGAGCTCAAATACAAGAAAAAGTACACTTCATGAACTTTTCTATGTCATGAATAATTTGTAAGCCTCCTAACAATCCAAATCAGATTGCAAGGGGGCTTAGTGTCACCACAAGAAAGGCAATTTCTGTCTCCAAGGGGGGCTTAATATCACCACATGAAAGGCAACTTCTGTCTCTATATGCTTATTATACAATTTTTTGAACTCATTTATTAATCTTAACATAAATTAAGATGTAGCAAAAGGAAAAAATAGAAAATTATTATTAAATTTTCATGAAGAAGGAAGATATTCCAAAAATTATGTTGTTTTTTAGACCGAAGTGGCTTCACCACTCTAGACTAAGCAAGTTACAAACTTATAGGCGAAGACACTTTGTCGCGCCGAACCCACAGGGTGAGTCCGCATCCCTCGGAGAGTTTTTTAATTTATAGGTAATTGCTGCGCAATTTCCTATAAATTTAAAAAATACCCCAGTCTAATGACTGGGGATTCTTGCACATATTATTTAAACTTACGCTTACGAGCAGCTTCAGACTTTTTCTTACGCTTTACGCTTGGTTTCTCGTAATGTTCTCTCTTACGAATCTCCTGCTGGATTCCGGCCTTCGCACAGTTTCTTTTGAATCTGCGGAGAGCGCTGTCTAAGGATTCGTTCTCTTTTACGATTACATTTGACATAGACTCACACCTAACCTCCCTCCAGTTGTGAATTGTGCTTTTACAACTGTTTGGGTATTTTTTGAATAGCACTACAAAGATTATAAAGGGAGACAGCTTAAATGTCAATACCTTTTTGCTATTATTCTGCAAGTTCTTCTTTTATTTGTACCTTATAGCACCATCTTCCAGTTGTTAAAATATGCACTTTTTACAGAATTGTTCTATTAAAACGATTAATAATTTCTAAAATACTAACATTTACTTAATCTGATTTTCCACAACAGACACCGCTTTTTCGATTGCTGCATCAATTCCAGATGGATTCTTTCCACCTGCCTGTGCCATATTTGGACGACCACCGCCGCCACCACCAACTAAAACAGCAACTTCCTTAATTAAGTTACCAGCATGAGCACCCTTTGCCATAGCACCATCGGTTGCCATCGCAATAAGATTAACTTTGTCTTCACTCGCAGAAGCTAAAAGAATAACACATTCACCTAATTTTTCTTTTAACTGGTCTCCAAGGTTACGAAGTCCATTCATATCAGCATCTGTTACCTTAGAAGCTAAGAGCTTCACACCCTTTACCTCAACTACCTGATTCATTACATCGCCTAAAGAATTATTTGCAAGCTTAGCCTTTAATTTCTCATTTTCAGATAATGCAGTCTTTAACTCTTCTTGTAAGCTTTCAATTCTCTTTACTAAGGAAGCTGGCTCTGTCTTTGCTACTTTTGCAGCCTCATGAAGCTCTTCTTCCATTGACTTATAGTATTCAAATACTGCGTTAGATGTAATCGCTTCAATACGACGTACTCCTGCCGCAATACCTGCTTCTGATAAGATCTTAAATACAGTGATAGAACCTGTGTTAGCTACGTGGGTACCACCACATAATTCCTTACTGAAGTCACCCATCGTTACTACACGAACACTATCGCCATATTTCTCACCGAATAATGCCATCGCACCACTCTTCTTTGCATCTTCAACGCTCATTACATCTGTAACAACTGGTACATTCTTTGCGATTTCTTCATTTACCATAGCTTCCACTTTTGCAATTTCTTCTTTGGTTAAAGCAGAGAAATGTGTAAAGTCAAAACGAAGTCTTTCACTTGTAACAAAAGAACCAGCCTGCTCTACGTGAGAACCAAGAACATTACGTAATGCCTTCTGAAGAAGATGAGTCGCACTATGGTTCTTACCAATTGCCTGTCTTTTCTGAGTGTCAATGGTAAGTGTTACAGTCTCTCCAACCTTAAAGCTACCCTTGGTTACTGTTCCAAGATGTCCAACTCTACCACCTTTTAACTTGATCGTATCTTCTACTTCAAATTCAGCATCCTTGCCCACGATGAAACCGATATCTGCAGTCTGACCACCCATTGTTGCATAGAATGGTGTTTCATCCACGATAATAGTTGCTGTCTGTCCACCTACCACTTCATCCGTTAAATCGGTTTCTGTTGTAAGAACCGAAATTTTAGAAGTGTGGCTCGTTCTATCATAACCAACAAAGTTAGATGTAATTGCTGGATCTATTTCATCGTAAATACTTGCATCTGCACCCATGTAGTTTGTTACTGCACGAGCACTTCTTGCTGTTTCACGCTGAACTTGCATTGCTTTCTTAAAGCCTTCTTCATCAATACTAAAGCCTTTTTCCTCTAAGATTTCCTTGGTTAAATCTAATGGGAATCCATAGGTATCATATAATTTAAATGCATCTTCTCCATTTAAAGTCTTAGTTCCATTAGAAACTAATGCTTCTTCCATCTCAGATAAGATACTAAGGCCTTGGTCAATTGTCTTATTGAATTTCTCTTCCTCAATGGTTAATACCTTAAGGATGTATTCCTTCTTCTCTTCTAATTCTGGATACCCGTCTTTTGATTCTGCAATTACAGTCTTGCTTAACTCAGCAAGGAATTTGCCTTGGATACCTAATAATCTGCCATGTCTTGCTGCTCTACGAAGTAGACGACGTAAAACGTATCCTCTTCCTTCGTTTGATGGAATAATACCATCTGAGGTCATAAATGTTACAGAACGGATATGATCTGTAATTAAGCGGATAGACATATCCTTCTTTGGATCCACTTTATATTCTGCATTCGCCATCTTACATACATGGTCACGGATTGCTTTCATTGTATCGATATCAAATAAAGTATCAACATCCTGAACTACAACTGCTAAACGCTCAAGACCCATTCCAGTATCGATGTTTTTATTCTCTAATTCTTCGTAGTTACCATTACCATCGCTATTGAACTGAGTAAATACATTGTTCCATACTTCGATGAAACGGTCACATTCACATCCTACGGTACAATTTGGATCACCACAACCGTATTTTTCACCACGATCATAGTAAATCTCAGAACATGGACCACAAGGACCTGCACCATGCTCCCAGAAGTTATCTGCCTTTCCCATACGGAAAATTCTTTCTGGAGCTATTCCAACTTCTTTATTCCAGATATCAAATGCTTCATCATCTTCTAAATAAATAGATGGATATAAACGATCTCCACTAAGGCCAACAACCTCGGTTAGGAATTCCCAAGACCAAGCAATTGCTTCATGCTTAAAGTAATCACCAAAAGAGAAGTTACCAAGCATCTCAAAGAATGTACCATGTCTTGCTGTTTTACCGATATTCTCGATATCACCAGTACGGATACATTTTTGGCAAGTTGTTACACGCTTTTTTGGTGGAATCTCCTGTCCTGTAAAATAAGGCTTTAACGGTGCCATACCGGAGTTAATTAATAATAAGCTCTTATCATTTTGTGGTACCAAAGAAAAACTATTTAACTTTAAATGTCCTTTGCTTTCAAAGAAGTCTAGGTACATCTTTCTTAGCTCATTCACACCATACACTTTCATGGTTTGTCCTCCTACTAGTTTCTATCTTTTTTGTGCCATCATGAAACGACGACTTTTTTATTGTGATTTACTATCACAGTCATGAAATCCTGCAAGAAGCACCTTCTACTCCAGCGAGGATACACATTCTTAATTCTTTCTGTCGAAAGGCCATTATTTCTATGTGATATTACAGTATATTACAATATCATATATAATAATATCGAATCCTCTCGAACATACACCAATGATTAATTATAAAGATTTTACAGTCTTTTGTCAACTTGAAATGCCCAGTAAATCAAGGAACTCATGCATTCTCAAGGCTTTTATAACCTAGCTAAAAAAACGACAATAAAGCAATCTTACTTTAAGATAAGAATAACTTTACTACTATTTAGAAAAATAAAAAAGACACATCCTATTGAAGTGCCTTTTCTATTCATTATTAACTTATAGTATCAATTAGTTTATCACAATATATTTAACTTATTAACCATAATAAAAATCACATCTTCCTTATTTTCCAATATGCTCTATACTGACCTCTTTCCTCATCCGAGAGCTTAGAATACGTTTCATAGGAAATGTTGCATGGCAAAAGGCTATGATTACAATGAAGACAGACCGCCTTGCTCCGTTTTGATACTAGTCTATAATTATAACAGATTGGACAGATGTAAACTTTTAACATGGGTATGACTCCTTTCTAACAATATTAAGTATAATAAAGATGGTATATTTTGTAAATAGTTTTCACTATTATTTCCTTTTTATTTTTTAGTCTTGACATAATTTACCCTAAAAAGTAACTCTCTTTCAAGCAAAAGTAAGAAATGATACGATAAAATAGTACTCGCATTGTTAATATATTAATTCCTTCAAGACTTATAAAATTCGTTGTAAACATCAAGTATAAACATTAGTGTCATACTTCCCGTGGTAAAAAACCATCTCATTAAAATATTTAATGTAGAGGTATCTATGAATCTATGAATCATAGTGTAGAGTATACTTGAACATTTAATATATATTTACATTTCTCTTCCAATAAAGTAAAATATATACAAACAAAAGATGGAGGGTACAAAATGAAATTTTCTAAATATTTTAAGTGGTTATCACTTACTTTGGCTTTAGTACTGTCAATATTTTTACTTGATCCAATAGGTGTACAGGCTGCTACGGTAAAGTTGGATAAGTCTGAGGCTATAATGTTTGTTGGAGATTTATTGACTTTAAAATTATCTGGGACCAAGGATACGGTATCTTGGAAATCGAGCAATACAAAAGTAGCTACAGTTAATAAAACTGGTAAAGTTAAAGCAGTAAAGGCTGGTTCAGTTACAATAACAGCAACCAATAATAAAACTAGCTACAAATGTAAGATTAAGGTAGAATCACCAGAATTAAATTTTTCAGAGATAATTACTCGCATAGGCTGGACTGAACAATTAAAAGTAACTGGAACATCTCAGAAAGTAAAATGGAAAACTTCAGATGAGAAAATAGTAACAGTTTCTGAAGATGGACTAATAACAGTGCATGATATTGGTAATGTTCAAATCACAGCTACAATCGGAAACAAGATTTTAAAATGTAACGTAAATATACCCAAGCCTTTTTTTATCCATACCTCGTTGTCTTTAGCTCCTGGTGAAACTAATTCTAATGTTTTACTTTATTATAGCGATAATACAACATGGAGTAGTTCAGATGAAAATATTATAACTGTTGACAATAAAGGAAATATAACCGCATTAACCGTAGGAAGTGCAATCATAACTGCTTCAAGTGGTGGATATATATATAATTATAGCGTTAATGTTGAATTATCTCCCTCTAAGATAGAAAATCTGTTGAAGGAAAAATTTCCATCCATTACTACTCCTATGGGAACATTAAAGTTAATTCATACGGTTAGAATTAATGATTATGATTCTTATCCATACGACATAGAAATTAAAACTGATTGGAGTGGTGATTTTAGCCCATTTTATGATCCGATTCATTCTATAAAATATTCTGATATTGAAAAGCAAGAAACAATTAATCAGTTAAGACAAGCTCAAATCGATATTTATAATTTCTTTCATCAATACTATCCGGATAAAAAGGTTACTGGGGGATATTATTGGGGTTATTATAAATATCGCTATATACAAGCTGGATATGATTCAGTAAAATTCATGAATTGGACTAATTATAACGCTTCATTATTTTCTAGGTATTATGACTCTTATATTATTGGTTTCAATTGGTATGCATATTTTGATGATTATTATAAATAAAAAAAATAAAAACAAATACTGAAATCTTCCATTACTATCCGTGGCTATGATTTAGCATAAAATAAGCCCTTAGATTGTTTAAGATAAGTTTTTTATCCATAACAACTAAAGGCTTATTTTATTGAGAAAATTATTTTTTACATATTCCTATTTAGCCGGCTGACATCTTATTTTTTTAAATTTTTTGTAATTAATAGTTGACTTAATCTGTCATCGCTGGTTCTTGATCTGTTTTCTTCAATTAAGTATATATAGACCGTGGAAGGCTTTTAAGACCTTCAAAGAGCATGACTTGGTATTTACGTGAAAACTAAAAATGCTCTGAAATACTTATAATCACTAGACTTAAAGTATTTCAGAGCATTTTATAGTTCAATCTTTTAGCAGCTCGTAGGGGAATCGAACCCCTGTTTCCGCCGTGAGAGGGCGGCGTCTTAACCGCTTGACCAACGAGCCATACAACATTATTTATTATACTATAAACTTTTTTAAAAATCAATTAGTTTTTTAACTTTTTGATTTCAGCAGCTCGTAGGGGAATCGAACCCCTGTTTCCGCCGTGAGAGGGCGGCGTCTTAACCGCTTGACCAACGAGCCTTACTACGTTAATTATATTACTACATGTGAATTGAAAATGCAAGTCCTTTTTTTGAATTTTTTGATTTTTTTTAATTTTTCGTACATTATAGTGTCGTAATATACAATTTGTGTAAGTAACTCTTAGAGAAACACGTTTTCTTACTATTCTTAATGAACAGGAAAAGTACCATTCACAAACTATTCAATTGTAATGTTCAGAAAAATGCACTTTAGCATACTATCTCATCACGAACAAGAAAGGTCACCTTTCGTGAACTTTTCTTAACATGAACAGAAAGATCACCTAGGTAAACTATTTCTCATCATAAACAGATGATCCAACATTCTCGAACTTTACCAATCCTAACTAAATAAAATATCAGTAGAGCATTGTATCATATCTTAAGCATACCTTTTATAATACTTGCTCTACTGATAATTCAATTTAGTAGTTCATTATAACATAAGAATTACATAAGAAAATCCATAAGGGAGATCTGATTCGTCATTGGTAAATCACCTAATAACCCTAAATCACCCATCAGATCAACTACTGTTCCACTGATTTTACATCTTGTCTTAAAATCATCTCTTGATAGGAATTTTCCATCCTTGACAGCTTCGACTACCTGATCCGCAGCCTTATCTCCAAGTCCATCGATGGTACTTAATGCTGGCATTAATTTACCATCAATAATCTGAAAATGATGTGCCTTTGCTGTATAGACATCAATTGGTAAGAAATCAAAACCTCTAGCGTACATCTCCTGAACTACTTTCATATCCTTTAGGGTATCTTCTTCTTTCTTCGTTAACTTCTGTGCGGGGTCATTTGATCCCATACGACGTTTATATTCCGCCATATGATAATCAAGACGTTCCCTTCCAAGACACATTAATTCATAGTTAAATGCTGTGGCACGGATACTAAAGTAAGCAGTATAATAAGCAAGCGGATAATACACTTTAAAGTAAGCAATACGAAACGCCATCATGACATACGCGCAGGCATGTGCCTTTGGGAACATGTACTTAATACGCTTACATGACCAGATATACCAATCTGGTACTCCATTTGCAACCATCGCTTCCTCCATCTCCGGAGTAAGCCCTTTTCCTTTACGAACACTCTCCATGATCTTAAAAGCAAGTCCATTCTCAACGCCTTCACTAATCAGATAAGTCATAATATCGTCACGGGTACAAATTGCTGTAGAAAGGGTACACTTTCCTTCTGAAATCAACGTTTGGGTATTATTCAACCATACGTCAGTACCGTGGGAAAGACCAGATATACGAATCATATCCGAAAAACTCTGTGGCTTCGTGTCTCGTAACATCTGCATAACGAAGTCAGTACCAAGCTCCGGAAGGCCTAGGCTACCAAGGTCACAGCCACCGATATCTTCTGGTCTTATTCCTAAGCTTTCTGTTGATTTAAACAAAGAGATGACCTTCTGATCGTCCATTCGGATCGTTTTCGCATCAATTCCTGTCAAATCTTCAAGCATACGAATCATGGTAGGATCGTCGTGCCCAAGAATATCAAGTTTAAGTAAGTTATGGTCAATGGAGTGGTAATCAAAGTGAGTCGTAACGGTCTTCGTTGTCATATCATTAGCAGGACGCTGTACCGGAGTAAATGAGTAAATTTCTTCTCCTAATGGTAAAACGATAATACCACCAGGATGCTGTCCTGTCGTTCTTCGTACCCCAACACAACCTTCAACTATACGGTTAATCTCAGCAACCCTCTTATGCACACTCTTCTCTTCATAATACTTCTTGGCATAACCAAATGCTGTTTTATCTGCAAGGGTACCAATGGTACCGGCACGGAAGGTCTGTCCCTTACCGAAGATAACTTCGGTATAATCATGTGCCTTACTCTGATACTCTCCAGAGAAGTTAAGATCGATATCTGGTTCCTTATCTCCGTTAAACCCAAGGAACGTTTCGAACGGTATGTTATGTCCATCCTTAGCTAATGGCTGACCACAAACAGGACAATCACGATCTGGCATGTCACAACCCGAACTGGAACCAAACGCTTTTACTTCCTCTGATTCAAAATCAGAAAAATGACAATTCGGGCAGTAGTAATGCGCTGGAAGTGGATTTACCTCTGTGATACCCGACATCGTAGCTGCAAAGGAAGAACCGACAGAACCACGGGAACCAACCAGATAACCATCCTCATTCGACTTCCATACCAGCTTTTGAGCAATGATATACATTACGGCGAAACCATTGTTGATAATCGACTTTAACTCATGTTCCAATCGATCTGCTACAATTTTAGGAAGATCTGGGCCATACATGGAATGAGCTTTCTCATAACAAATATCACGAAGTGTCTTATCCGAATCTTCAATGACTGGAGCGCATTTATCCGGGCGGACTGGCGATATCTTTTCAATCATATCACAAACTTTATTTGTATTCGTTATTACAACTTCTTCCGCTTTTTCTTTCCCAAGATAGCTAAATTCCTCTAACATCTCTTCCGTTGTTCTAAAATAAAGCGGTGCCTGGTTATCTGCATCAGAAAACCCTTTCGCAGCCATAATAATTCGTCTATAAACCTCATCCTCAGGGTTTAGGAAATGTACGTCGCAAGTAGCAACTACTGGTTTATTATATTCCTCTCCTAACGCGATGATTTTACGGTTGATCTCTTTTAATTCTTCTTCTGAGCTAATATCTATCTTTTCACTTTCAATCATAAACTGATTGTTGCCGAGCGGTTGTATTTCATAATAATCATAGAAATTCGCGAGTCTTACGATCTCCCCTTCGGAAGAATTTCTAAGAATTGCCTGATAAAGTTCACCTGCCTCACATGCAGAACCAATCAATAAACCTTCTCTATGCTTCATAAGTACTGACTTTGGTATTCTTGGTCGACGCTGAAAATAATTGATGTGAGAATAACTTACCATCCGGTATAGATTTACTCGACCAATATCATTCTGACATAGAATAATTGCATGATAAGTTGGCATTTTCTTAATAACATCTGGGGTGACCTCTTCCGCTCTATTGATCTGAGCTAAAGTTTCTATACCTCGTTCACGAAGCATCTCTAAAAACTTCAAATAGATTTCTGCAGTACATCCTGCATCATCTACCGCACGATGGTGATTTTCCAATGAGATACTTAAAGCTTTCGCTACGGTATCTAACTTAAAATTATTTAAGTGATTCAAAAGAACTCTGGCTAACCCTACCGTGTCGACTGAAGTTACGGTAAGTGGTATATTTAAAAACTCCGCTTTCTTTGTAATAAATCCAATATCAAAGGAAGCATTGTGCGCCACCAGATAACAGCCTTCACAAAAACTTAGGAATTCGGGTAGTATCTCTTCAATTGTTCTAGAACCAATTACCATCTCATCTGTAATACTTGTTAACTTTTGTATATGGTATGGGATCGGCACTTCAGGATTAATAAATGTAGAGAAACGGTCAACAATGGTACCATGTTGTATTTTTACTGCACCAATTTCTATAATTTTATCTTTTACAGAGCTAAATCCAGTTGTCTCGATATCAAAAACTACACAAGTATCTTCAATTCCTTGTCCACACTCTCCCTGTACGATATCCTTCATATCATCAACAACATAAGCTTCCATACCATAGATAATCTTGAAGTCCTTCGCACGCTGCATCTTTTCTTCATCATCCTTATAATCCTTCGGATTAATTGCATGAGATGCTTCTGGAAAGGCCTGAACAACACCATGATCGGTAATCGCAACCGCTTTATGTCCCCATTCGAATGCTGTTTTAACAAGTGCTTGCGGATCTACCACCGCATCCATATCACTCATCATCGTATGAGCATGTAATTCTACACGTTTGTTTTCGTAGCGGTCAACTCGTTTTTCAATAAAGCTTGGAATTTTTTTAATTCCTATAATAGAATTTATTGTAATCTCACGACTATACGTATCATAAAGGGCCATCCCCTTTAAACGGATAAACATACCTTTTTTAATCTGACCACGAATGTCCTCAATCTCTTCTGTTCGAACAAATATTTTTGCTGAAATTGTATCCGTAAAATCAGTTACATTAAAGGAAATTAAAAACTTCTCGTTTCGTAACTCTCTTTCTTCTGTAAATAGAATCTTTCCACGAATTACAACCTCACCAATTTCCTCTTGAATATCCTTAATTGGTATGGAATCTCCTTCAAATGGTCGACCATAAATAATATCCGGATCATCTGGAAGCTTCTTTTTGTATGCTTTCGCCTTATCATACGCACTGTTTTTCTTGTCTGATTGTGAGAATTTATCGTCCTTAATTTGTTTCTTTTCTTCTTTCTTCTTTTCAACGTTAAGTTCTGACTTACTTTCTATGCTATCTTTTCCTGCAAGATTATTACCATCCACATTCGAAGAAGACAGTTCAAATGGAATTTCTGCACGAATCTCATCGCTAACCTCTCCACTTGTTTCCATAGACCCACTGGCATTTTGTTTTGCTTTCTCTCTTCGTGCCTGTGGATACTCTTCTTCCTCTTTCGCTTCCTCTATTAGTTCATAAAATTCAAATCGAATATCGACAGGAATACAAAACCGTTGTTCAAACATTGGTTCTAAAAACACTTTAATCTCCTCAGACTTTTTCTGATTCAAGAAAGTATCTGGAAGCTTAAATATCATTTTATAGCCATCAAAAGAAATCTCTGCCATACGAAGAATATTGTAGTTCATGACACTACTGTCATTCAGCTCTTCTAGAATATTATCGCTGTGCATATTCCATAATGATTCCGGGGTATATTGCGAAGAAAGTTGATAGGTTTCTATCAACTTTACTCGACTTTTGGTTGATGAAAAAAGCTGCTTTTGCAGCTGAAATTCCATCATTTTTATTTGTTTCCTACTAATCAGATGAGTACTCTGTATGTAGATATGAACATTGCCATTATTCTTCGATACCAACGCCTTTAATACGCTGATATCGGAGAATAATTCATAAATTTCTTTTTCTACATTCAGTGTATCAAACACTTCAAAAAATAACATAATAACATCCATTCTAGCGCTTTACGCCTTATTCTTGACAAGAAAAAGTTCGCGAAGCGTACTTTTTCTTGTTTATACTTATCTCGATTAAAAAACCAGTAAGGGTTTGATAAGAGATACGTACTACAATCCATATCCTGAATATTAACTGTTAGTTAACAAGATAAAAACTATATAGGAAATAAGTTGAAAAAAATACTTCTCTCAACTTATTTCCTATTGATTATATAAAGCTATCCAATTCCTTCTTAAGCTCTGCTAATAGAGATTCTTCTGGTACAGTACGGATAATTTCACCTTTTTTAATAATGCATCCGACACCTCTACCACCTGCTACGCCAAGGTCCGCTTCTTTTGCTTCTCCAGGGCCATTAACAGCGCAACCCATTACTGCTACTTTTATATCTAAATCATAGCCAGATACTAAATCTTCCACTTGTTTTGCAAGACCGATTAAATCGATTTGAGTACGACCGCAGGTCGGACATGATACAACTTCTACTCCGCCTTTTCGTAATCCTAAAGTCTTTAATATAATCTTTGCTGAACGAATTTCTTCGAGTGGCTTATCTGTTAAGGAAACTCGAATGGTATCACCGATACCTTGATTTAAAATTAATCCAAGACCTATCGATGATTTGATATTACCTGCTACGATAGAGCCTGATTCTGTAATACCGACATGCAGCGGATAATTTGTCTTCTGAGCGATTAATTCATGTGCTTTCACACACATAAGTACATCTGATGACTTAATACTAATTACCATATTATCATAGCCTAATTTTTCAATCAAATGAACTTTATCTAGCGCGCTCTCTACTAGACCTTCTGCAGTTACATGCCCATATTTATCTACAATATGTTTTTCTAAGGACCCAGAGTTTACTCCAACACGGATTGGAATATTACGTTCCTTTGCCACATCGATAACCGCTTTTACACGTTCTATGTCTCCAATATTCCCTGGATTAATACGAATCTTATCTGCGCCACTTTCCATAGCAGCAATTGCTAAGCGATAATCAAAATGGATATCAGCAACCAAAGGGATATGAATTTTCTTCTTAATTTCCCTCAGTGCTCCTGCAGCTTCCATAGTAGGAACTGCGCATCGAATAATATCACAGCCTGCTTCTTCAAGTTCTAATATCTGATTGACAGTAGCAGTGATATCCTCCGTTTTTGTATTTGTCATGGATTGAATCAAGATTGGATTACCTCCACCAATCTGTCGATTCCCAATGGTAATTACTTTTGTTTTATCGCGATACATAATATCCTCTTTTCTATGCCACTACGTGGCTTTTTAAAACAGGTAAGTTCCTTCCCTGATGAGGTTAACTTCTAGAAGAAAACATTCTTAATATCATTAAAGAATAAGAATACCATTAATATCATCAAAGCAATAAACCCAAGCATGTGAACAAAGCCTTCTTTTTCTCTATTTAATGGCTTTCCACGTACTGCTTCAATGATTAAGAATATCAATCTTCCACCATCTAGTGCTGGGATAGGAAGGAGATTCATTACTCCAAGGTTTGCACTTAATAAAATACCCCAGTTAAAGAGTAAGATAATAACATTTTTAATACCAATGTCTTGTTTTGCATCTACTACACTTCCAAGCTCGCTAACAATTCGTACTGGTCCTCCCAGTTCATCTGCTCCAACCTTGCCAGTAAAGAGCTTACCAAGGCTTTTTACTGTTGTTTCTATCCAGTAACGGACTTCTGAAATACTATAACGAACAACTCCAAAAACACCTGTTTTTTCATATCCTTGGTTATAGTTAAATCCAATGGTATACCACTCCGTCATACGTGGTGTAACATCCACAGTATTTGATTTTTCATTGTGTGTATAGGTAATAGAAAGCGCAGATCCATCGAGTGGATGACTTTCTAAATAAGAACTAAATTCCGCGCTAGTCTTAACCTCAGTCCCATTAATTGCGGTAATGACATCACCATTCTTGATACCAGCGTCTTTAAAAGCAGAGCTCTCTAGTAAAGTAATCTGAGCTTCTCCTTGAGAATCTGGAGCATAAGAAATACCTAGCATATAGCGTTTTTCAGCGCTTGGTATTAATGTTGTTGATAACTTCTCACCATTTCTCTTAAATTTAACTGTAATTGGGTTCTGTGACTTAATTGGCTTGAAATCAAAATGCGTCGATATATCTCTTGCAAATACAACATTTTCACCATCAATTTGGGTGATGATATCCCCTACTTGTAGTCCTGCATCTGCACCGGCACTACCCTCAGGTACATTAACAACACGAGCTGGATCATAACCTACCATTCCAACTACAAATAATGCAAGAAAAAATGCTAAGATAAAGTTAAATAATGGTCCAGCAAATATCGCAGAGATACGCGCCCATACACTTTTATTGTTGAACGCTCCTTCATTATCATTTACTTCATCCTCTCCAAGCATCATACAAGAGCCACCAATTGGTAACAACTTTAACGAATACCTAGTATCATGATAAACCTTGCTAAACAGACGAGGTCCCATTCCAATAGAGAACTCCGTTACTACAATTCCGTTCTTCTTCGCCAACAAAAAATGTCCCAGTTCATGGAAAGTTATGATGACTCCGAATATCAACAATGCTACAATAATTTTCATCCAGTAAATTTCCTTTCTTTAGCATGTGAGTAATCGATTAAATATGATAATTTGACTTCACACACTCTCTTTCTATAAAATCATATGTTTCCTGTTCCACATTCAGAATTTCATCTAAGGTAGGTCTTTTCACTACCGTAACATTCTCCATCGCTTTTTCTATTAGTGCCGTAATCGAAAGGAACGATATTTCACGATTTAAGAATTTTGCTACTGCTAGCTCATTGGCTGCATTAAACACGGTTGGAACACTATGCCCAGTATTCATCGCCTCATATGCCAAACGTAACCCCGGTAGGTTACTGATATCTGGCTTTTCAAAGGTAATCTTAGCAATATCAAAGAAATCTAAGCGTTTCCCTGGAAGATATCTTCTCTTCTCAGGATAATAAAGTGCATACTGAATCGGTAATTTCATATCTGGCGTACCAAGCTGTGCTATAATTCCACCATCTTCAAACTCAACAGCAGAGTGAATAATACTTTGTGGTTGAATTACAACTTCAATTTTATTAAGCGGCTCATGAAACAACCAATGAGCCTCCATTACTTCAAGACCTTTATTTACCATTGTAGCGGAATCTATGGTAATCTTTCGACCCATCGACCAATTTGGATGTTTTAAGGCATCTTCCACCTTCACATTCTTAAGTTCAGCAAGACTTTTCCCACGAAATGGTCCACCAGAAGCAGTTAAGATAATTCGGCTAACTGTAGAGGATTCATTTCCCTGAAGGCACTGAAAAATCGCTGAATGCTCACTATCTACTGGTAATAAATTTACGTTATGTTTCTTTACCAATGGCATAATTAGATGCCCTGCAGTTACTAAAGTTTCTTTATTCGCAAATGCTATGTCTTTTCCCCTTAAGATTGCTTCCATTACTGGTTTGATTCCTATCATACCAACAACGGCACTGACTACAATGTCAGCACTCTCTTCTGTAGCACAAGCAATAAGACCATCCATTCCTGCCTCAACGGTAACCTCTAAGTCAGAAACTCTTTTCTTTAGCTCTAATGCCTTCTCCCTATCATATACGCAAACAAGTTTCGGATGGAACTCTCTGATTTGTTCCTCCAATAATGTAATATTGGAGGACGCAGCAAGTGCAGACACTTTTAAGTCCTTGTTATTTCGTACCACCTCTAAGGTCTGTGTACCAATAGAACCGGTAGATCCCAAAACTGATATTATCTTCATAGTAACTCCAATCTGTGTACTTTAGTGCGCATATAAAACAAAGTTAAAAGTTTATCTCTCAACATAGCTTCTAACATATTATGGATACGTATAAAGCTTGCGCTTATTCATTATAACACTTGAAGTAGGTAATATACAATCGGTGCGGTAAAAATTATACTGTCAAATCGGTCCAGTATTCCACCATGACCAGGTATTAACTTTCCATAATCTTTTACTTCATGATTTCGCTTTATAGCAGAAGCAGCCAAATCACCTATTGTAGATATCATCGCTGAACAACCACCAATAATTTCAAAACTTACTTGAGGATTATTAATTGCTGTTAGTTTTCCTTTAAAAATCGTAGCAAACAAAAAGCCAATCAAAGCTGCTCCAAAAATACCTCCAAATAATCCTTCCACCGATTTCTTTGGGCTTAGAATTGGTGCCATCTTATGTTTTCCAATTTTTCTACCAACAAGATAGGCACAAGTGTCTGAACCCCAAGCACCGATAAAGATCATCCACACAAGTAGAATACCATTCTCTAATATTCTAACCCTGTAAATAAACGATAACATAATTCCTACATATATAAGACCAAAATATACTAAAGTTACCTGATCCGAATGAAACTTAGGAAAAGAAAATACGTATACTCCCATTAATGCCAATAAAAATCCTATTAGTAACGGAAAAATTAATTCTGTCTTACTAAAATATACTAGCATGTAAAAGAGTATACAAAATATATATCCTGTGAAAGCTAAAATGCTCTTATTCATCTTAAGCACTCGATATAATTCCATCATACCAATTAATGAAATCGCAAGAAGTAAGCCAAATAAAACTTCTCCACCTAAAATCATCGCTGTTACAGTAACTATCATTAAAATAATGGAACTGCGAAATCGTACCAAAAAAGTTTGATCCTTCATAATAACCTCTATTCTGGCGCTAATGCACCTTCTCTGATTGAATTATTGTATATTCACCCTACACCGCCGTATCTTCGTTCTCTTCCATTATAAAATTCTATTGCTTTGATAAGTTCTTTTTTATTAAAATCTGGCCATAAAACATCGGTAAAATAAAACTCTGAATAAGCGAGTTGCCATAATAAAAAGTTAGACAAACGCTGCTCACCACTGGTACGTATTAATAGATCTGGTGCCGGAATTCCTTTGGTATCCAAATAATCCTCATAAACTTCTGTATTTAAATCCTCAATGGATAATTTTCCATCTTTCACATCCTGTGCAATTTTTCTTGTTGCACGTAAGATTTCATCTTGACCACCATAGTTTAATGCAACTTGAAAACACAATCCTGTATTACTCGCACTTACTTCCTCAAGTTTTACAATAGTATCTTGTAACGATTGCTCTAATCTAGTGATATCTCCGATCACATGTACTCGCATGTTATTTTTTTTACTTTTACTTAAACACTCTGATAAAAAATCTCTTAATAATTTCATCAATGTATCAATTTCAGATTGTGGTCTTGACCAATTTTCTGTAGAAAAAGCATAAACCGTCACGTACTTAATACCGATGTCATAAGCTTCTCTACAAATATTCTCTACGATTTTACTTCCTTGCTTATGACCGTAATTTCGTGGCATCATTCTTTTTTTCGCCCAGCGTCCATTACCATCCATAATGATGGCAATGTGATTGGGAATCTTTAACCCTTCTAATTCTGTACCCATTAAACTCTATGCCTGCCTTCCTTTTGATACTCTAATGATTTAATTTTTGGCATTTGCTGAAAAAGCTATATATTAGAACAAGAAAAAGTACGCTTCGTAAACTTTTCCCTGTCGTATAAAAATAGGACGTATGGACCTTAAAAAGTCTTATACGTCCTATATAATAGCTTATCGAAATCTATTACAGTATCCGATAAAAGTTGCTGTTTTTGCATCGTAAATTCGATTATCGGAACATGAATTTGCTCCTATAATACTTATCAGAAAAATAGTTATTAAATTCTGATAAAGGTGTGCTTTTAGGCACCATAAATTATTCAAACATAAATATAATTGAATAATAATTATACAGTAAGAATCTCTTTAGACTTATCTTCCATTACTTTATCAACTTCTGTAATGAATTTATCTGTAATCTTTTGAATTTCATCTTCGATTTGCTTTTGCTCATCTTCAGAAATTTCATTCGCTTTTGCAAGCTTCTTGATTGCGTCATTCGCATCACGACGAACGTTACGTACTGCAACCTTAGTATTCTCAGCCTTTTTCTTAACATCCTTAACTAGGTCTTTTCTGCGTTCCTCAGTTAATTCAGGAAATACAAGACGGATTACTTTTCCATCATTGCTTGGTGTTAAGCCAAGATCAGAAGCGATAATTGCTTTCTCAATTTCTTTAATTAACTTAGCTTCCCATGGTTGAATCTGAATGACTCTTGCTTCAGGAACAGAAACATTTGCTACTGCCTGAATAGCTGAAGGTGTTCCATAATAATCTACTCTTAATTTATCAAGTAAATGTGGATTTGCTCTACCAGCTCTAATGCCTACATATTCTTCCTTTAACGAATCTAATGATTTCTGCATTTTACCTTCAAAAGGTTTAATTTTTTCATTCATAAAAAAGACCTCCTACTATTTTCCATCCATTGTACAATATATTATACTGTAACCACAGTTCCTGTACAATTTCCTTTTACATTATTGACAATACTATTCTCCTCATTAAGAGAAAATACAAGTAATGACTTTTTATTTTCCATACACATAACAGTAGCTGTTAAATCCATGATTGCCAGTTTTTTATCAAGTAATACCTGATAAGATACAGTATCGTATTTCTTTGCATTAGGATTTGCTTTTGGATCGCTATCATAAACCCCATCCACTGCTCTAGCCATTAAGATGACATCTGTCTCTAACTCAATTGCACGAAGTGCGGTTGCAGTATCCGTTGAAAAATACGGATGACCGGTTCCCCCAGCAAGGAAGATAACCTGCTTCTTCTTTAAGCTTTCTACTGCGTTATCCTTGCTAAATAGCTCCGTCATACTACCACATTGAAATGGTGTAAAGATTTTTGTTTCCATACCTACATAACGGAAAATGTCCGATACATAAATACAGTTCATCACTGTTGCAAGCATACCAATTTGGTCGGCTTTCGTACGGTCAATGGTCTCACTGCTACGTCCACGCCAGAAGTTTCCTCCTCCGATAACAATAGCTACTTCGATTCCATCGTCAACTAACTTCTTTACCTGCTTTGCTACTTCGATACAAGTTGCTTCATCAAAGCCTGTCTTCTTATCCCCAGCAAGAGCTTCTCCACTGAGTTTTAATAATACTCTATTATAGGATTTCATATAATGCTACCTCTCATGTCTTTGTTGCACACATCGATGATTTCGCATGCGATTTTCTACTGCTCCCAAACAGTCACAGCAATTTTACCATATTCGAAAATAGATTTCTACCCTCTTCTACTGAGAAACCTTATTTTTCTTTAAATACGTCTTCAACATTCACGGAAGCATAGGCTAAGGAAATGAATCCTTCCAAAACAGCACCATTATTCATCTGCATGGATTTTGCTTTCACATTCCCTTTTACTATTGCAGTAGCATCTAATAGAACTGGTCCATTAATATCAACCTCTCCTTTGACAGCACCCGCAATTTGACCACTAGATGCCGTTACATCTCCAATGATAACAGTGCCTGGATCGATTTTAATGTTACCTTCACTATTAAGACTACCTTCTAAACGTTTGGCATTGATTTCAATCTCAGAAGCGATAGAGTTACCAGTGATTCGTCCAGTGATAGATAATTTTCCTTGGCACTCAATATCACCAATTACCGTACCCATTATATTTAAGGAGCAATCTGAGACGATACTACCATTAATCGTTGTACCTTTCGAAATAACCGTTACTGCATCCTTATCATCTGGGGATAAATCTCTCTTAGCCTGCACAGTATTTCCCATTCTCTCTGTTGGTGCTTTTTCTTCTTCATTCAATAACGTGTCCAATAATTCTTCATCAACAACGCTCTCTTCAAAATCTACCATGGTATTCTCTCCATCTCCAGTTTCTTTTCGTTCCTTTATTTCTTCTTCTTTTTCAGTCTCTTTTCGTTCCTTTATTTCTTCCTCTTTTTCAGTCTCTTTGTCCGAGGATTCACGCCGGGCACTCTGTGTCTGCTCTTTTTGGTCTTCCCTATGTACATTTAACGGCTCTTCACCCAATAAAGCAGCTTCCGAATCTAACAACTCTTCTGTCGCATCCATGATTTCCTGATTTATCTCATCTTCAGAAACTTCTATAGCAGATTCCTTTAATATCAAGTCTTCTAACTTCTCCTCTGCAGAATCTTCTTCAATGACGACCTTTGTAACATCAGGTGTTTCGTCCTCGATATTTTGCCTATCGAAGGCTTCTTCATTTCTTTCCTTCTCCGATTTACTACCAGACTTTTTGAAGCCATTAATGAAATCTTTAAAGAAACCCATTCTTACACGACCTCCATTATGTTTCTTTCGTTCTCTGCCATCTTCTTCCGTTTTATTTGTTACAGCACAGAATTCTACCAAATATATCATATTCTATATTAATCAACTTCGAGAAATTTGTAAAGCAGAATCTTTAAAATTGGCATACCTTCTATATAAAAAAGACCATTACACAATTTCGATGAAGTGCAATAGTCTTTTATTCATGGGAAAAATTATTATAGGCAATAATAACTCTAATCTTTTTTAATTAATTGATACCCTTTTTCATCTCTGGTCAAAATTTTTTCCGATATCATGTCCCTTCTTAGTGTGCAAAAATCATCATGATAATCTGCGATTGTTATATTTACTTCTCTCTCCGTGTAAATTCTATCAAGTTCAAATGCTTTCGCTATCTCTTCTAGGATGATGCGTTTCTTCTTTCTCTGAACAGGAATTGATTTTAGCTTCCCATACTCAAAGAAACTTTCAATTACCTTTTCCCGATATTGCTCTTCTCGTTCCTCTTGAACTTCCTTTTCACTAGATTCTTCCTTAATAATATCTAATATCTTTGCATTCAAGATAGATTCTTTTAACGAATATATCGTATAGTATTGTTCTTTCTTAGAATTTACCACACCTGCTTCTTCTAATTTTTTTAGATGAAACGATATCGTTGGTGGTGTCAAATTAAGACGGTTGGCTAAAAGTTCCACATACATTGGCTGCTCTGCCAATGATTTTAGAATCATCAACCTTGATTTATCTGCCAATGATTTAAATAATTTGATTGCATCGCTTTCTGTCATATAATAACCATGCCTTTCCATAACCTGCGAACTTTTTAATATAAAGCAAGAAACTGTTCTTTTAAATCTTTCACTACTTGTAATTTTAACTCTTCTATTACAATATTTGCAACATCATTATGCTTTTGGGCAAGCTCAAGACGTGCTATCCAACTCTTTGGGATAGTTTCAAATCGTTTTGTATATTCTTCTTTTAATCTATGTAGTTTCTCTTCATCCGGAATAGATAGCTTCTCAAGCTGATTCACATGAGTTTTAAATAATACTTCAAATATCTCGTAAATATTTTCTTTAATTTTTACAAGATCTGCTTCATCCTTACGATCATCCTTTTTTAAGTTTTCGTATTCACTTGTACATTGTTTCTTTTTATTTTCGATGATTTCAAAATACTGTGATTTTATTTCCTCCATGTCATATCCGCTCCTTCACTCATATAGTTTTCTTTGATTATATCAATGTAATTATATTTAGTCAATCTATTTTTATATATATCTATTTAGTTTGCATGTAAGTGAGTTTTAGAATTAACCTTTAATCTTAATTATTAATGATTGTACTGAACTAATAAAATACTTGATAGTATCCAACTAATAAAAAGTTAATCATAAACGGGTCGTTTGTTCTACTAGGTAGAAGAGTATACCTGACAAAATAAATATGCCCTTGGCATTGTCGGAGGAAATATGGGAATACCAATAAAAAAAGGACAAACAAAAGAGCCAAAACTCCTTAATTTGTCCTTTTTCGATATATCTATGATTATTCTTTTGGATCATATTTCCCAACAGAACCCATATAAACAACAAATTCATTTTCTTTCTCGTTGGAAGGTTCTGTATCTAGGCCTAACAAAGCATCTGCAAGCGCTTGATCATATGCACCAATACCACAGGTTCCGCAACCAATTGCCTCACATGCCAAGTATAAATTTTGACCCACATGTCCTAGATCAATTAAGCTGTATTTTTGAGCTTTGTTTGTATAACGCCATTCACAACGATATGGAATTACTGTCCAAACAAAAGTTACGGCACAAGTTCCTACAAAAGTTTGTCCACAGCATGCCTCTGATACTCTATCCATTTGATTTTCAAGAGAACCTAAGAATTCTAATCTGTGTTCAGTAGCTACATAATGATATCTACCTGGTTCCAGTCCCTCTACATTATTTATAAAGAGATATGCTTCAAATGGATGTCTTGCTCCAGCGGACGGAACAGTACGAATCGTTGCTTTGTTCTTTTTTCCGACGATGTTTTTAACACCTTGCGTTGTCCAAAGTAAGAAAGATAGCTCTTTTAACGTTAACGGTTTATCATTATAAGATCTTCTACTGGTTCTCTGGTTCATAATATCAAAAAAGCTATTGTTAACTACCACATCTTCAAAATCTTTAGGTAAACTAATTGACTTTGCACTAATATAAGCCTTATCCATGGCTGGTTGTGGTAACCCTTGTTGTTGATCAGATGTTATATCTTCCTCCAGTGCTGTATACCCTTTCATAACTTCTCTTAAATTAATGATATCCATATTCATCACCTAGCAGATTTTAAATACCTGCTTTTCTCCTTCTTTATTCATGAAAACCTATTTTAAGGAATCATTTATTATCTTACATATGTACCTATTACATATGCATAAGCTATTCCGTAATTTCTACCAGATTTCCATCTGGGTCCTTTACAACTGCCTCATAATAATTATCTCCAGTCATTCTTGGATCCGACATAATAGAATAACCATCTTCTCTTAATCTTATGACAAGCTCATCCACTTTCTTACGATTTCCAACAGAAAACGCTAAATGATGTAGACCAACTGCAGGTAAAAGATTCGATTCTGCTAACGTCGTCAAAGTCATTAACTCAAGCTTCGTACCATCTCCAAAGGATAGAAAGTAACTCTCAAATCCTGGATTCCGTTTGCTTTGGTATTTTTCATTACTTGTCATACTAAAATAGTTCTCATAAAATGCTCGTAAGCGTTCCAAGTCTTTTGTATAAATACCAACATGAGCTATCATACAACTTCTCCTCTCGCATTTGTTATATATGTTGCAAAGCTCTGATATCACTTATTCAATATAAGTTGTAATTACCAGTTATAATATGTCTCTATATGAGTAACTATACTCTTTTTTCCTCTTAACATCAATATCTACAATAGCACATACTACTAATAAGGTGCAATAAGGACAAATAGAATAAAGGTTAACACTTTTTATAGAGAGGCAGGATGATCACCAATTAAACTGCGCCCATGCTGGTTGTACCTAAAAAGAGACTTGGTACTACTACCAAAGTCTCTTTCCCTACGAATGTAGAAAGGATGAACATCCATCTTACATTATTCCTACATTCTCTATATTCCTTATTAATATAAGCTCATTCAAAAGAGGATACAATGGTGGTAACAAGGATTTGCCTCTACATCCCTAATATTTACTGATATCTAACGTAGTCTACTTCTACATAACCTCCACCATTCATGGTGTTATCATGGTTACAGAAGACACCATTTTTAACACCTACCCATCTTCCTGCTTTAGCATTAATCGTAAATGCTTCCTTAAACTCTTCACCGTCAAGGCTATAAGACATTGTGATAGTCTCCTGAGGAACATGCTTTACTTGAATGTCCATTTCCATATTATCTACATATCCTACGCACTTTACTTCATATTTAAGGAATACTGTCTTTTCTCTATCTTTAAAATCACTATCTGTTAATGAAATGCTTACTTTATTCTGGTCCGCATAGGAAACATCACAATCAAAGTTTTGAATTCCCGTAATCTTCTCGATCGCGTAAGAACCATTCTTTTTGCTTACTGCCATAGCACTATATTCCATCCCTAAGGACACAATTCCTGCAGTATCTCCATCCTGTAATCCTGCAAAACTCATCTTAGTGATACAAGAAAATTCAGGCGCTGGCCACTTCTGTAAAAGAAGATTACGATAATCGCTAATTGGACGTTGTGGCACAGAAGGTACTGCATTCAATTTGATTTTTGAATTGCCTAATTCATACCAATCAATGTCTGGATTCGCGTTCCACTGCCACTGTAAGCCAAGGCTATCTCCTTCAAATTCATCTGTAGTATCTGGCTCACAAACCGGATATAATGGATTATTTTGAAGTTCTTCCTCTGTCTTACCGACGTTAGGCTTCTTATATTCCATTACTGGTTCGCCGTAATCATTTCCCTCTTTATTCACACCAATAATTGGCCATTCATTTTCCCAATGCATTGGTTGAAGATGAACGATTCTCCCTGCTGCATACACATCTTGAAAATGTAAAAACCAGTCTTCACCTGTAACCGTATCAACCCAAGCACCTTGATGAGGTCCGTTAACAAGAGTATCCCCTTGTTTCATCACAACTTTGTGTTCGTAAGGGCCAAATACATTCTTAGAACGAAGAACTAACTGCCAACCTGTCTTTACGCCACCCGCTGGTGCAAAGACATAATACCAACCATTCTTCTTATGCATCTTAGGACCTTCTGTTGTTACATTTCCGTTGGTATCGCCATCAAAGATTCTAACATCTTCCCCGATAAGTCCCATACCATCTGGTTGCATCTCCACCATGTGAAGGACACTTTTATATCCTATACGACTCTTTGCTACACCTGCAACAAGATACGCTTTTCCATCTTCATCCCAGAATGGACATGGATCAATCCAGCCTGCACCCGGTCTAATATTCACAGGCTCACTCCACTTGCCAAATGGATCTTTGGTTGTAGTCATGTAGATTCCCTCATCTGGCATTGGGAAACACACATAATATGTTCCTTCATGATATCTGATAGAAGGTGCCCATACACCGCATCCATGCATTGGATTTCTATATCGAAACTCTGGAATTTTATCTAAGACATAATTCACTACTTTCCAGTTCACAAGATCCTTAGAATGTAGTAAAGGTAAAGCTGGTGCATTGCAAAAACTTGATGCAACCATAAAATAATCGTCACCAACTCTAATTGCATCTGGATCAGAATAATCTGCATAAAGTAATGGATTCCTATAGTTGCCATTTTCCAAATCTGCTATCCACATAAAAGTCCTCCAAATTCGCTTACGTATAATTAATTTAATCACTATACTATATTACACTATAGATTTAAAATTATCTATAGTTGATGCAAAAATTTGATCGAATCATAAAAAATTAGTAGTTTTCTACTGAAAAAATTTAAGGCCTCTGTTTCTTACTGTATTCAACAGTAAAAACAAAAGCCCTAACATACCTAATTAACCCTTTAAATCCATATATTTAGAAACCTTTAGGTTTCTTCTGGATAATACTTGCTTAATCTTATTCCTAGTTTTTGCAGTATTACCACTGCCAGAAAGGAAAAACAAATCAACTTCTTTCCCTGATGGTATCATCTCAACAATACTATTAAATGCTGGTGCAGGAAGTCCCCACCAGATAGGCGCACCAATGATGATATGGTCATAGTTCGAAAAATTCACATTAACCGCATCAATCTTTGTGCTACTCTGTTTTCTTGCCTGAACGCATCCTGTTAAGTATGCATTCAATTTGGATCTTTTCTTAGACTCTTTTACTTCCACTAAAGTGGCGTTGTATTTTTGGGCTTGTTTTTCTGCCATCTCTTTCGTATGCCCGGTAAATGAATAAAACATTACAAGCGTTTTTGAATTCGTTTTCATCTTAGTGCTACGCTTCCTTTCATACAGATTCTAATTATTACCCCTCTACATGATAGTCGTTTCTCACCGAAAACATTTCAGCCAGCTATGACTTGCCTTGCCACTACTAAAACTACCTATTCCTTATGTAACTCGTCATATTCTGAACTTAAATAGAAATTCGTAATTAGCGTACTACAATAATGTAGATTTTCCCTTTTACGTATATTCCCTTCACAATTGTTTTTCCTTCTAAAGAGCTACTACTGCAGGATTTACATGAACTTTTCCCTTACTGAAGTTTCTTCCTCTGGAGCAATCGCTACGGATGCTTTGACCTTACCGTTAAATTGATCGGCAATTTCAATCGTAGATTCAATAGTCTTTTTCGTATTCGTTACTCCATACTACACTTAATATCATACCATGAGATGTCCTCTTTTGATATGGTTCAGGTGTACTAACTAAACCTTGATTATATAAGGATTTATGCCATATTTAGTGTAATATAATTTTCTGACATATTGATCTCCTTTTCTTTATTATATAACGCGTTTTGTAAAGTAAAGTCAAGTAGTATTTTCCTTGAGTTACCGAAGATCTATCGGCAGAGGCTTACTTATTTCCAACTATGCCTACATCTAAAACCAAATTAGGTTAAAACCCAAACATCTGAGCAGCATAAATTTATTGTAGCTTAACTCAATATGTGTTATTTCACCAAACAGGAATGGGGTGGCATATAGGTATTCCGAAGAAAGCGTGTTAGCTTTCGGAGGATTACCTATATGTCACCCCATTCCGTCTATTGTCCATTGTCTATTGTCTAATTCATGAACCCCTACGCTTGATTCGCCCAATCCGCTGGATACGTCACATAAATAAATCTAGCATAATTCGGAACAGAAAACTTAATGGAAGATCCCTTAGGAATCAAAACCAGTTCACCCGCGTTCGCAGTAGCTGTCTTCCCATTAATCACAATATTTAAAGTACCTTCAATAACATAATCAATTTCATCATAATTAAGTGTCCAATCAAAGGTCGTTTCCTTCATCTCCATAATGCCACAACCTAATCTAGGACTTTCTTCTAATGAAAATAAATCCTTTGTATACACCACATCACCGGGTTTACCAGTATCCATTAAATCATTTTGTGAAACCCGAATGCTTGGAAGTTTTACAGAAATAATTCCTTCTTTTAATTTATTTTTACTGAGATCCGCTGCTCCACCTTTCAGTTTCTCCATTAAAATCTCACGTATCATATCCTCAATTGTTGAACGATTTACTTCCATGTGCCTGTTCCTTTCGTTATTTACAATCTCCTGTATCTTATCTATAAATTAAGAATTACTTTTATCAATAGGCTACCGTAAGTTAATCAAACTAAATAAAACCTATTTCTAACTCTCATGTTTTAGTGTCTTATTCGCAATAAAGATTCCAGCAAACAAAGCAGTAATACCACCAATCAACTTACCAACAATCATTGGTAAAATCATAGTTGAATTAAATCCAGCGGTAAATCCAAGGTGATCACCAAATACGAAGGCTGCTGAAACTGCAAAGGCAACGTTTATAATTTTACCACGGTTATCCATGTCCTTCATCATACCAAACATTGGAATACTATTTGCTAAAGAAGCTACCATACCTGCTGCCGCAACATCATTCATTCCTAATAATTTACCAAGTCCCATTAAAGGTTTCTTAAATACTTTAGTTATCACAAGAACCAGTGGAAATGCACCTGCAAGAACTATACATATATCAGCAACTATTGTAAATCCTTCACTAATAGGAGCCATACCTTTTATAATTGTAAGTCCAGTTAGTTGCTGTACGATACCAACAGCTAAACCGAAAGTGATTATAGCTACAACGATTTTTCCAAATATCGTAAACCCTTTAATCATTCCATCTTGGAATTTCCAAAGTCCAAGTGCAATTAATATAGCAATGATAATGATAGGAATTAAATTTCTAACTACCATCATGATTGGAAATCCCGCAACTAAACCACCAAAAAATGCTCCAATCGGAATTGTAACAACACCTGCTAAAACACCGGTTGCTAAATATCTTCGATCCTCATCACGGATAATACCAAGACCGACAGGAATCGTAAATACGATGGTAGGTCCTAACATTGAACCTACAATCAAACCTCCAAACATAGCAGCTTCAGGTGTTTGGGCAAGTGCATTTGCAAGCGGTGCGCCACCCATATCACATGCTAATAATGTGCCAGCAAACATCGCAGGATCAGCACCTAAAAAGCCAAATACCGGAACAATAACCGGCTTTAAAATATCAGCAAGTACTGGTGCAAGAGCGATAATACCAACCATTGAAATTGCTAAGGATCCAATGGCCATAATACCTTCTTCGAATTTTTCTCCTAGACCGAATTTATTTCCAATAATTCGGTCGATTGCACCAAGTACTGCAAATACAACCATGATATAAACAATAATCTCATTTACACTCATGAATACACCTCCTTATCGTTTTAATAAATTCTCTAGGATATCTCTACTCGGAGAAGGAATAATTGCTATATTTTCCTGTTCCCCTTCACTTAACAACTGTTTACACTCCGATATCCCGTGTTCGATGCTGCTAACCGAACCTGTAATAACAAATACAAATTTTCCTCCAATGAAAAAAGCCAGATAAATTCGAAGTATCTTAACATCTGCCGCTTTTAACGCAATATCTAAAGCTCTTATACCGGTACATACTTTTCTGGTCTCAACGATACCCACAGCATCTAATCTTTCTACAGAATCATACTTAGACCGTATTCCCTCAATAATAGCTGGTGATACTGCATGAACTTTGAAACTGTCAAACAACGTTTTACCAGCGATATTTACTCCATAATCAATTGCAGTATCTACTTCTCCTTCATCTCCAGATACAATAACGAGGAATTTTCCTGGACATATGGTTTTAAAATATATAATTTCAACATCAGCCTTTTTTACAATGGCGTCAGCCACATACATTCCCCTGCTGATACTGATAAACTCTAGTGCACCGATACTTTTATTCATCATCTTCTACCACCACTGAATCAACAATTCCAACGATTGCTGCATCAATTGGGGAGCTAGATGCTGATAAAGCATACCGTGCCGAGCCTCCTCGAACCACAAGGACTTGATCTCCTGCTCCAGCACCGACTATATCCGCAGCAACTATCACCCCTTTGCTTGGCTTCGCGTAAGCATCTGTAATCTGAACTACCAGCAGCTTATTTCCGTTTAATTTTTCATCTTTTTTGGTAGCCCAAACGCTCCCGATCACCTTGCCAAGTTCCAATTGTCTGCGCCTCCATTACATTTTTATAAATCGCATTCGATGTGCTCTTGCATAATCAAATGCACTTGGTGTAACGATACTACCCTTTTCAATGCATATCGCTGTCTGTGATTTCACATTTAAATCCATTAAGTCTTTCTCTAAAATAAGCTTTTTCTTAATCTCTAGTCGCCCTTCCGTTACTCCATTGTCTTCGACCGTATAAGAAGTATTGCTTTTGCCATTCTCTAATTGATTTCGTGGAACTAATTGTTTTCCTTGCTTTTCACAAAATGGAAATACACTTTCTGTTGTAAATAAAATACCATGTTGTTTTAAGCATTCCTCATACTCTAACAACTTGCGATAAAATGCTTTATGTGCAGTTGCTTTATAGGAACGATATTCTAGTCCCTCCTCAAGTACAAAGATTGTTTTTCCAAGCAAATGAGCATAACGTATAGCTTCTTCTAAATACCCATCTCCACATAATAGCGCAAGATTAGCTAATTGTTTTGCAGTAACCGAGGTAATCAAAATCACCTCTGCACAAGAAACCATGGTATTAAGTTCTACCACCTTTTGGTCACGCGAAAAATCCGGTGTTAACAAATTGTATTCTTTTGTGATTGCCTCCGATAATGGATAAGGCTCATCCGATAATACTAGTAACGTTTTCTTGTGTACGCAGGTATTTTCATACTCCGACAAACGATGAAGAACTTCAGTTATAACTTCTTCAATAATATCTTCGTACATATACTCAACTCTTTTCTTATTTTAAGATATATCTTCGTTTTCATGGTTTAGTTTTCTTCATAGGAAGTATTAAAACAACCCTATAACATGTGTTAGATAAATCTTTCATACTTAAAAACACAGGATATATCCAAAAGAACAAAGAAACATTCTACTCGTCCACGATAATCATACCCTTAGTATCTTTCGTATAGCCACAGGCATTCGCTTCGTCATAATCAATGTGCATTGCGGTGCTAAAATTTTTATCAACTCGTACATCAACATCCTCTAGAATCATTGGTCGCTCTCCAAATACTTTCACTTTCACAGAGGAGCCGTTTGATACATGAAAACGTTTCGCATCTTCTGGTGTCATATGAACATGACGTTTCGCAACAATAAGTCCTTCTTTTATTTCTATTGAAACACCATTTTTAGGATTTGTTATTTTTAGACCTGGTGTATCCTTAATATCACCGCTAAGTCTTACAGGAGCCTTAATTCCAAGTACTAGAGCATCCGTTAACGATACTTCAACCTGAGATTTACTCCTCTCCGGTCCCAGCACGACTACATTTTGGATAGAGTTTTTAGGCCCTGTGATGGTTACCCTTTCCTCACACGCAAATTGACCAGGTTGTGATAAATCTTTGACAGGAGTAAGCTGATATCCATGTCCAAATAATGCGTTTAAATCTTCTCTACTTAAGTGAACATGTCTACCAGATGCTTCTACCATAATAAATAACTGATCTTGTAGTTCTTTTATAACTGCATCAACGATTGCTTCTATATTAATGTTTGCTTGTGCTAACATACATAGCCTCCATGCTACGACTGTTTTTTAGGAGTAGCTAATGGCTCAAGTTTGGCGTAGTCAAACTTGCTGAGTGAAAGATTTATCTTTCACTCTTCCTCCTTTCTAACTGCTTTTTGAAATGCATGAAACAGTGTGTAGTTTTAGAATTTCTTAGGCGGTGTCTTTTGGTGCTTTAGAAATTCTATTTTCTTCACACTCCGTCATATTTTCCAGTCAAATATTTAAACATCATTATCCAAAAGAAAGAGGATAAACGATTAAACGCTCTAATAATATCTTCTCTTGTTATCGTTCCATCCTCCGCTTTAAAAGCTTTAAATGCTACAATTTCCGTCTTTCTTGTAAGTGTTCTTAGTTTATTCAGATACGCGGTCATCTCACCATGCTTATAGGTAGGAAGAAAATGTTTCATCCCAAAATATTTACTTGGATGATACGATTGTTCTCGAAGATCTTTTTCATCTAAACCAGCTAACATAAAATCAGGTACCGCTTCACCTGTAATTTCACATTGTAATAGTTTACGGATGAAACGAATCACTTCCTCTAATTCCTTAGTTATCATTGGCTTTTGTAAACGTTCGGACACTGTCTGCGCAATAATAATTTCTGACTCTAAATAATCTATTGCACCACGAAGAACGATTCGTTTATGATCTTTAAATACCAATAGATTTCCCCTAAGATGTGTCATATGCTCAGGTTTTTCTTCCAAGTGAACACCAAATACTGTGTCAAATCCAGCGTTCGTTTCTATGGAATGATTCGTTTTCTTCTCTGTCTTTCCTTCAAATTCGGCCGTTTTGTCTTGATTTGAATTATCCAAATTATGATATTCACGACCTAAAAGAGTAATGTTCTTTTCTAAAAGATAGGCTCTAGCAGAAGGAGTTAGTATGGTATCCTTCCCCAAATGAAATTCTCCCTTTTCCTTTAAAAGACCATCACTAACCATCTTTCGAATATCTTGTTCTGTAATTAGCGCCATTCTAACCTCACCATATCTTAACTACCTAATACTATTGTGCCGGGTATTTCCCGGCACAAGTAAGGCACATCACCAAAGAAGTTACCATCTTTTCTAAGATAATAGTTATGCTTGTATACGCGCATGAGGAAGAATCGCATCTACCTCAGAATGTGGTCTTGGGATTACATGTACGGAAATCAATTCACCGACACGTTCTGCTGCTGCTGCACCTGCATCTGTTGCAGCTTTCACCGCACCAACATCACCACGTACCATAACGGTTACCAAACCTCCACCTACCTGTTCCTTACCGATCAAAGATACATTGGCAGCTTTTACCATAGCGTCTGCCGCTTCTATCGCGCCAACTAAACCTTTCGTTTCAATCATTCCAAGTGCATTTGTATTAGACATATTTATTTCCTCCTATTATTCAGAGAACAGTTACGTGCTCATATACTATTATTCTACATTTTAATGTTTATATTAGTTGTTTCATAATTCTTTTTACAATTTCCTCTACCAATTCTGTATTCACATTACCGTATGCACCACAACAAGAGGATTTGGTTTCACCTAGGCTATTCGTAGCATCCCTTTTAATTTCTTCTAATTCTTTTACTCCAAATGCTACTCGTTTTATATTAATTAAGTCCATAGGACCAATATTATTAGATGAAGAACTTCCTCCTACGGCTCCACAGCCAAGAGTTAATGCAGGGAATAGATTTGTAGAGGCTCCAACGCCACCTAGTGAACCCATTGAATTAACTAAGATTCTGGAAGCTGGTACACGTAAGGCAAATCGTTTGATCAATTCTTCATTGGTAGAGTGCATGGTAAAGGTATGTCCCATTCCTTCAAAACTTAGTATCTCTACCACTTTATTAATGACATCATCAACCGTTTCTTCTACAAAGAATGCTAAGATTGGAGCTAATTTCTCTCTGGAATATGGAGCTTCATCGCCGACTCTTGTTTCCTTTGCAATTAAAACTCTTGCATTTGCTGGTACTGTTGTTAAACCGGCAAGCTTACTAATATGAGCTACCGATCTTCCAACGATTTGTGGATTCATTGTTCCATTGGCACGTAAGATAAAACGTGCTAATTTTTCTGACTCTGCCTCATTTAAGAAAAATCCGCCTTGAGCAGTTAGTTCTTCTTTTACCGCCTGTTCCATACATCGTTCCACAATTACAGATTGCTCCGATGCACAAATGGTTCCATTGTCAAATGTTTTGGAATCCATAATACGCTTTACTGCTAATTTCACATTTGCTGTTTTGTCGATGAATGCTGGTCCATTACCAGCACCAACACCTATTGCAGGTGTACCGGATGAGTATGCAGATTTCACCATTGCATAGCCACCGGTCGCTAAGATAAGATTTGTATTTGGATGTTTCATCAACTCATTCGTTGCCTCAAGGGTTGGAATGGAAATACAGGATATGGCTCCTTTTGGACATCCTGCTGCTTCTGCAGCCTCACAAATAACCTTAACTGTTTCCAAGATACATTTTTTTGCACCAGGATGTGGCGAGAATACGATACAGTTACCTGCTTTAATTGAAATTAAAGTTTTATACATAACAGTAGAAGTTGGATTAGTGGAAGGTATAACACCTGCTACAATACCTACCGGTATACCAATCTCCATCGTTTGATTTTTCTTATCCTCGCGAAGAATACCGATTGTTTTCATATCCTTTATTGCTTCGTAGATTCCCATAGAACCAAACACATTTTTTATTACTTTATCTTGCCAGATACCAAATCCTGTTTCTTCATTTGCCATCTTAGCAAGCCGCTCTGCATTCTTTAAACATGCTTCTGTAATTGCCTTTACAATACGATCGATTTGTTCTTGATTGAAGGTTGATAATATCTTATGGGCTTCCTTTGCTGTTTTTAAAAGCAAACGGACTTCTTGTATTGACATTAAATCTTTCTCTTGTAACTCCATCCGCCGTCTCCTTCTTATCTACGATTTTGCTGCGCTATAATTAGTTGAATTAATTCCTGTTTCTTTGCACTCTTATGAAGCTCTGTTAATTCCACGCCTTTACTTTGTAAGATTGCACGAAGTGAATCATTACTCTTTTTCTTTAAATCATTAACGGTATAGTTCTGTTGGTCATTCTTTTTACTTGTGATTGTACTTTCACCAAAGATATCATCTCTTCCAAAGTTAGTAGTGTTCTGTGAGACAGCATTTATTTCATCGTTTCTATTTTCTACTTTTATAGTGCTATCTTTTTTAGTGCCATCTTCTTTTATAATGCCATCTTCTTTTATAGTGCTACCTTCTTTTATAGTGCTATCCTTTTTAATAATGTTTTTATCTTTTAAAACACTATCTTCTTCTGTAACACTATCTTTTAAAGTACTTTCTTCTTTTAAAGTACTTTCTTCTTTTAACGCACTATCTTCTTTTACATAATTATTTTTGAAAGCATTATTTTTTAAAGCACTATCTTCTTTCAAAACGTTTTCTTTTAACACATTATCTTCTAACAAAACATTATCTAATAAAGCACTTTTTTCCTTTAAAGAATTATCTTGCTTTACAGTACTCTCTTCCTTTGAAGTACTCTCTTTTTTCTGAGTATCTTCTACTCTAGAATTCATTCCATCTGTTTGTACACTACCTTCTTTTTGAATAGAATCTATTGAAAATACACTCGTATCATGAGCCTTAGAGGCATTCGAGGCACCATCTGCTTGAGAGTTAGTAAACCCAGAATCAACGCCTTGACCGCTAGACATTACCTGTTTGTTCTTTGGTTGAAAAAGTTTGGTTCCCTTCATTAATACCTTATCCGTAAGACTTTCATCTACATGCGGTATCACATGTTTTGCACGAAGCGTACCAACACGTTCTGCTGCTGCGGCGCCTGCATCTACAGCAGCTAAAACTGCCCCAACATCTCCGGTGATTTCTACAGTTAGGATTCCCGCATCCGCATTTGCTATTGCAAGTAAAGAAACGTTTGCTGCTTTAAGAGCAGAATCCGCTGCTTCAATTGCAGGTGGCAATCCAATCACCTCGATCATTCCTAATGCTTGCATCTTATTGATATTCTTTTGGTCGATCTGCTACGCTTCTTACTGCCTCTGCAAATGCATTGCAGGCCGCATAGCAAGCAGATTGAGAACCTGTTAATAGTCCACCACCAAAGTTAGTTTCACTTGGTGGTCCGTAAAACTCACATAACCTTACATCTGCTGCCTTCATGGCGGCATCAAGAGCATAAATTGCTTCAAGTGGAGGAGCAATGACATAGGCAAGTGCTTCTCCTTCTGTAATTCCAGCAATCTTTGAAAGATAAGAACCCGTTCTTGATACAGTATGAGCATAGTAAACGATAGAATCGTCCTCATTTGCACTAATAAAATAAGCATCACTTTCCATAAATGTAATACAAGCATTTAGTCCGCTTCGAACCTCCGCTGGACTTGGACCAGCTATAATACCGATTACTTCACCTGCAAGCTTTGTGTTCGCATTTGCAGCACCACCATAGAAAGATCTAGCATAAACAACTTCAACATCTGCTGCTTTTGTTGCCTCATCCAAACCTGTATAAGTTACATCATCACTATCCGCTGTTATAATTCCAAGACTCTTATGACGCTCTCCAAGAGAAAGTTTTTCTGCTAAATCCGGACTCACATTGGAGATAATCCGGACCGCTAAAATATTAGGGTGTAATTTATCATTCTTCATAAAAACCTCCATTCTGTCGCAATTAGTGTGAAAAATCTTTACTTTTCACACTGACCTCGATTCTAGCGCTTTAGCGCCTTATATTAACGATATGCCTGACCTAAACTACAATTCATCAACCCTTTAATTCAATACCAGATGCTTTTTTATCTAACATCTTCTTAATTAGCTCTGCAGCATGGGCACCCGCCTCGACTGGTGTTGTACCACCACGGTGTATATTAGAAATTACGGTTCTTTTTGATTCTGGAACACCATGTTTTGCTTTGTAGCAAATATAAGCAGACATCGATTCTGCTGTTACTAATCCAGGACGTTCTCCAACTAACATACAAATAACATCTGCATCCGTTGCTTGACCAATATCATCCATTGCTCCAACTCTTGCGTATTTGATAAAAAGAATTGGAGGTACATTAATCTGAAACATGCTTAGACCTTGCTTTATTGCTGGAATCATATCTTCAACGTTAGCTTCAATCGCAGAGGAGGATAAACCGTCGCCAACAATAATAAGAACCTTTGGACTTTGTCCACATGTTTTCTTGATTACCTCAAGCTCTTCTTTACCAAATCTACGTCCAAGATCAGGTCTTGTTAAATACTCGTCTTTATCTTTACAAAGCGTTTTTACAAATACGAATTTATTTTTCTTTATAAATTCTTCTGAAACATCAGAGAAAACTGCATCTTGCGCTGCTGCATGGTCTGCTCTCACACGAAGCATTGTCATAGTTTTATATCTTGCTCCAGCTCTGCCAACACCAAGTCTTGCCGGAGTCTTACTCTTCATGTGAAGATATTCTTCTTTATTTTTTGCATGGTCCAATAGAAACCAAGACTTTATATCTATTTTCGTTATATCAGGTAAGCATTCCGATGAAATTGCAGTTGCTGATCCTTGGCCCACCGAACTTGTGGAAGTTGTACTTTTCACATTCGTACCACCACCAACCATCTGCTCCACCATTTGCTCCACCATTTTTCTTAAACTTTGTTCATCCATAAACTCAAGCTCCTTTCACACTTCCCGTTATTAGAATAAGACGGAAGCATCACCGGCTAATTTTGTCAGCTTGCCCTTTTCGTCAATAAAGCCCATATGAATCATCCATTCATGGAATGGTTTGATGGCTGTTAAGCCAAACATTTCACGAAGTGCAGCAGTTTCATGATAACCAGTAGTCTGATAGTTAAGCATGACGTCATCACCATGAGGTATACCCATAAAGTAATTACAACCAGCAGTTGTTAACAATACGGAAAGATCTTCAATTGTGTTCTGATCTGCTTTCATATGGTTTGTATAGCAAGCATCACAGCCCATTGAAATACCGGTTAATTTACCCATGAAGTGATCTTCAAGACCAGCACGGTTTACCTGGCGTCCATCGTAAAGATATTCTGGACCAATAAAACCTACTACAGTGTTTACAACAAATGGATTGAAGCGCTTTGCAAATCCATAGCAACGTGCTTCCATGGTCACCTGATCAACACCATGATGCGCTTCAGAGGATAATTCAGATCCCTGGCCAGTTTCAAAATACATAACGTTTGGACCTTCTGCGGTACCTTCTGTTAAAGCTAACTGTCTTGCTTCTTCTAATATAGCAGCAGTAAAGCCGAATGCTTCATTTCCTTTTTCAGATCCTGCGATAGATTGGAAGATTAAATCTGATGGTGCACCTTTTCTGATAGCATCCATCTGTGTAGTAACATGGGCAAGAACACAAGTCTGGGTTGGAATATTAAATTTGTGTTTAATTTCATCAAATCGTTTTAAAACTCGCATTACACTTTCAGTGGAGTCATCTACTGGATTTAATCCTAGAAGTGCATCTCCTGCACCATAGGTTAAACCTTCTAATAGCGATGCCATAATTCCATCAGGATCGTCGGTTGGATGGTTTGGTTGAAGACGACAGCTTAACGTACCAGGTTCTCCAATCGTAGTATTGCAATGCGCTGTTACACGTATTTTTCTTGCACCATAAACTAAGTCCATATTTGACATTAACTTTGCAACCGCAGCTACCATCTCAGAAGTAATACCTCTACTAACTCTTCGAATGTCTGCACCAGTTGTATTTTCATCTAAGATCCATTCACGGAATTCTGCTACTGTCCAGTGCTTGATTTCATTGTAGATTTTTTCATTCACATCATCCTGAATGATTCTGGTTACCTCATCAATTTCATAAGGAACTGCAGGATTATTGCGAAGCTGCTCTAAAGTTATGTTCGAAAGTACAACCTTCGCTGCCACACGCTGCTCTGCAGACTCTGCAGCAATTCCAGCAAGGGTATCTCCCGATTTTTCCTCATTTGCCTTTGCCATGACATCCATAAGTGATTTAAACTCATAGGTATGTCCAAACAATTGTGCTTTTAAAATCATAGTCCACTCCTATCTGCGTATAAACTTATTTGTAAACACGCGTATCATTTCGTAATTTATAATGATATCAAAGCGCCATCGCGCTAATGAAGTCTATGCCAAGGACAGGGGCATTTAACTTCAGGTTACTTTCCTGCATTTAGGATTACCAAAATGCTTCTTTCTATTTATTAAATACCAAAGTTTTTACAACAACCGGTAGTACGGTACCTTCTGCCACCGGTTTTCCAATATCAACATAGTCTCCATTTTCTACATGAATACTATCTAGGCAAATAATATCTTTTTTATATTCAAGCATTCGATACATTGTCTGCCCCAGAACTTTTGCCATATCACTTTCAACTAATATGATATAGGGAAGCTCTTGTTCCATTAATTCTGCCATTCCTCCAATAAGACCTTTCGCATATTCGGTAACTTGTACAAAGGAAGGTGTTTTACATCCCTCAAAAGCTATCGCAACTTTTTGGAGATTGCCTTCTAACTTAAACCAATTCAATTTCGTTATAACAGCCTGTTCCATGCTCTTCGCAGACTCTTCCTCTTCTTTAGATAATTTTAAAATCGGTAGGTTTTTGATAGGAAACATATCAGTGGTATACGTTATCGTACTTCCGCTGATCTCCATCGTGTGAGTTCCTGCACCAACTACGGTTGCACGAATTGTTTCTACGCTTTTTAGTACCTTAAGCTCTTTACATAGTGGTGATTCTTTAATGGCTTGTCCTAATAAGACTCCGATATCTCCATAAGTAAAATCATCCGCTACCCCTTCTGTTCGGTAAATGTAATCTGCTACTCCACCTGAAAATGTTATGCTTGTAATTGGGCAACCTCTCTTTATTGTTTCGTGACAGGTAAATGTAATTTTCTCTTCTCCCTCTTTGTGTGTAATAAACAATGAAAAATCATCGTTCATTGGCCTTAAACCAACACTCTGCATTAAGGCATAAACCATCGCTTCTAGGATTGGTTGTAGGTTTTCTTTTGTTGCCGTTGTTCCTATAGAAAGAGATAAATTCTTTCTCTTAATTAACTCTTTCATCTTCTCTGATAAATAAGTGATTTCCCTAGAGTTTTTATCAATCTTAATCAGACGTCCACCTACATCAAGGCAACCAGTATCTTTGACTTCCCCATGTTCAAACAAAGCAAGATTGCTTGTTCCTCCACCTATATCAATATTTACGACACCGGTATGAAGTTCTTTGGAATATACATGTGCTCCTGCACCTTTACCAGAAATAATACTCTCCAAATCGGGTCCTGCAGTTGCTACAACAAAGTCCCCTGCAAAACCACTTAAGGTAGTTAATACTTCCTTTGCATTTTCCTTTCTGGCTGTCTCTCCAGTAATAATGACTGCTCCTGTATTGATCTGAACTTTGTCGATTCCAGCTTTTCTATATTCTCCTTCAATAATATCCTTCACTTTAGTTCCGTCGATTTCCGTTGGAGAACGCAGCGGCGTGAAATAAATTTCACTTCGATAAACAATTTCTTTGTCTACAATCACCACTTTGGGAACAGAGAAGTTGGAGGCAATATTTTCAATCATTAATTTCGAAAAAACCAGTTGCGTTGTACTGGTTCCAATATCGATTCCCACACTTAATAATTCTTCTCTCATGTTTACTCCCATCTGCTTACTTAAACTTAATATTCTTTAACCGTGTGTGATACGCACTGATACATTTGATTCCTAGTGATAATCTAGGAATTCACACCTCAATTATCAATACATTCGTGGATATAATGGAACAATTCTTCAATACCGATCTCTTCAACGGTATCAACACGAAAGATTTTTTGTGCACCTGCCTGTCTTAGTTCCAATTCCACTCTCTTAATATCCTCTTCAGAACCTGCTATGCTAACTTTGGTCACGATCCCGATGATTTCTTTCGCAAAGGTTCCCGCAAATGCGGGAGGTATATAGTTATCCCTTACCGTTGGATCTCCTAAGATTGCTATTAATTTTGCGTCCACTGCTGTCATAATTAGAGCTCGATAAAAATTCCGGTTCTCCATATATTCCCCAGGGGTATCAATTGCATTATCATAAAGCTCCACTGATTGTGTTTTTTTATACTTTAATTCCAGTGCATCTAACTTCTGACATAGTGTTGTCTTCCCACTTCCGGTCCTACCCATAAATATAATTTTTCCACTACTCATTTTAACCTCTGATCTTGCTCACGTTAGCGCATATGAAACTTATGCAAGGATTACTCATGCACAAAATTTCAAAATTGAAATATTTTTTCAATCTAACCTCGACTCCGGTACATAATTTCGTGTACAGGAAAAATATATTAAACTTATCGTGATTTGTACGTGTTTTACGTCCTTGTAATTGCAGCAGGAGTAAATAAAAGTTGTCCAGATAGTACAGATACTACATCACGAATCGCTGATTCAACAGAACTAACATCTCCGGTTATTACTAGTGCTCCACTGAAACGGTCTATAAATCCAAGTCTTATATCCGATGCTTTGGTAGCGATATCTGCAGCAACGATAGCTCCCTCACTGGGTGTTATAGTCATGATCCCAATTGCATTGATTTCATCCGATATTAAGCCTAGTTTCTGATAAATATCTACAGTTGGATTCGCAATAATATGGGCAAGTGTAATCTGTTTACCAGGCACGAACTCCTGAACGATTCTTTGCTTCTCATCAATTTGTATCATAAGTCCTCACCACCATTTCTTGCCTTATGAAATTTTATGAATGATTTCAGAAATATCTGAAATGCTAGCCACACGTGGATTGGTTATAATACAAGAATCTTTAAGTGCACCTTCGGCAATCGCTTTCTTTTCTTTTAAAATAACCTCCGTACTTATGTTGCATTCTTGTAGTTTGGTTGGCATTTTCATTCTCTGCATCATTTTTGTAATCTCACTAATTAAATTTTTAACGCTTAACCTTACTGTGCTACCAGATACACCAATAAGTTTTGCTATCTTTGCGTATTTAATTGCTGCTTCCGTATAATCTTTAGGCGTAAAACCAGTAATGTTACTGTTATATTCAATCACATGCGGAAGTAAAATAGCATTCGTTCTTCCATGCGGTACATGAAGTTTTCCGCCAATGTTGTGCGCTATTGCATGATTTAAACCAAGGGAAGCTAGGTTAAATGAAATTCCAGCAATGCACGATGCATTATGCATTCTTTCTTTTGCTTCGATATCTTCCGAATTTTCATAAGATCTTAATAGATATTGAAATACTAAAGAGATTGCCTTTTCTGCAAATGCATCTGAAAAATCAGTTGCTTTGGTCGAAACATAAGCTTCTAATGCATGGGTTAAAACATCCATTCCCGTATCTGCTACAATCGCAGGAGGTACTGATTTTACTAGATTTGGTTCCAATATCGCTATATCCGGAATCAAAGCATCGGATACTAACGGATATTTAACCCCTTTCTCTGTATCTGTAATGACAGCAAAGGAGGTTACTTCCGAACCGGTTCCACTTGTTGTTGGGATTGCTACAAATTGCATTTTATCTAACTTCCCTATTTCTCTAGAAAAATGCATGATTGCTTTCGCTGCATCAATCGCGGAACCACCACCTACCGCAACTACGACATCAGGCTTAAAAGCTGTGACTTCCCCAACTCCTTTTACCACCAATTCCATCGGTGGATCAGGTACAATTTCGCTAAATACTTTAAAAGACCCTTCCGCTAAATATTTGGTGATGGAATCAATCATTCCGGATTTCACCATAAACGGGTCGGTTACGATAAAAATTTTCTTTTGTCCCAGGGTTTGCAAATATTGCAAAGCTTCCTGTCCAAATATGACTTTCGTTTTCAATTCGAATGTGTTCATTTGTCATCACCTTTTTTAAGTTCCACAGTTACCCAAATATAGTATGTATTTTTGACATAACTATACTTCCTGTGAGAAACTCTTTGATAAAAGAAGCACAAAGGCTAAGATAAATATGAAATAAACAAGAAAAAGATCGCTTCACGAACTTTTCCGTGTTATGAATTACAAAAAAAGCAAAAAAGATACAAAAATCTGATTAGAATTTTGTATCTTTTTTGCTCATCATAATTATATTTTTATTTCTATTTTAAATATAGTTCACTTAAACCTTTTATCATAAAGAGGATAGTAATCTGCAACTGTGTTTGCAAGCACTTTCCTTTATAGATTCCTTTATAGATTCTTTTATAGATTCTTTTATAGATTCTTTTATAGATTCTTTTAAAAAGCTCCTTTTAGCATACAATATTATTCAATTGTAACCTTTCCTTGAGCAGATACTTTTTCTATCTTAGCTTTTACATACTCTGCATCTCCAAGATACTCTTTACTAATAAATTTTCCTTCTTCATCAAGTTCATAAACCAAAGGTATCCCAGTAGGAAGATTAACATTTAATATATCTTCTGGAGACATATCTTCCAAATATTTCATCAGTGCACGTAGTGAATTACCATGTGCTGCTATTAACACTCTCTTTCCTGCCATCATATCTTTTAATATGACTTCGTTATAATAAGGAACTACTCTCGCAATAGTATCTTTTAGGCTTTCTCCTAAAGGAAGTATCTCACATTTTTCTTGTCTATATTGCTCTTGAAATCTTGGATTTCGTTCGTCTTCTTCTTTAAGTAGAGGTGGTGCGATATCATAACTACGTCTCCAGATTTTAACCTGTTCCTCTCCATATCTCTCTGCTGTCTCTGATTTATTTAATCCTTGTAACGTACCATAATGTCTCTCATTGAGTTTCCAGCTTTTCACGACAGGTAGCCATACTCTGTCCATCTCATCCAACGCTAAGTTTAAGGTATGAATCGCACGTTTTAAGTAAGAAGTATAACAGACATCAAAATCATATCCCTTTTGTTTCAGCGTGATGCCTGCAGAGGCCGCTTCTGCTTTCCCAGTTTCAGACAAATCGACATCCATCCAACCAGTAAATAAATTTTCCTTATTCCATTCACTTTCGCCATGTCTTAATAATACTAATTTCATATCTGTCATCCTCCTTTATAATTTTCTCTGTCTTAAGTCTTTATTATTTAGAATGCTTTGCTTTATTATACTGCTAATATATTACCTTTGAAATCTGTTTTTAATATTTTTACTTATAAAAAGTTTATTACTTCTCCTAAACCTCTTTGAAAGACCATTTATATCGCAATATTGCTATTTGATATTGTATATGATAGGATATTTATATGATGTCAAACAAATCATCTATCATAATGTGCCTTTCAAATACCCTACTCACTCGTAGCAAGAAAAAAGTATACTTCTCGAACTTTTTCTTATAATGAATAACATTTTGTTTATCAAAGGAATGAAGAATTATGAAGAACGCAATATTACATAATCTTAGTGAAGATAATCGCCGTAAAATTCGCATGCAACAAGATACGGAACGTTTTCATCGTGTAGTTAATGGAAACTATGAATTAGTCAAATATCTTCCCGGGTCTTCGATTCGAATTTGGTATAATGTTGAGACTACTAATTTTTCGACTCATTGGCACCCAGCATTTGAAATAATAATTCCGCTTGAAAATACGTACACGGTTAAGGTATCGAATGAAGAATATCATTTACAACCAGGTGATATTTTAATCATCCCTGCGGGCGAACTACACGATCTGATTGCACCAAACAGCGGCTCAAGACTAATATGCTTATTTGATTCCGCTATTATTTCTAAGTTGAATGGATTTTCCTACCTTATGCCATACATATCCCAACCTATTTTGCTGTCACAGGACACCCACTCACAAATATATACAGAAGAAGCAAACCTGTTAGAAAAGATGTGTGAAGAGTATTTTAGCGATAACAATCTTAGGGAATTGGCCATCTACTCTCACTTATTGAACTTTTTTGTTACGCTTGGAAGATATCGTATGAATGTAGAAAATACGTTTTCCTATGTACATCAAACAAAGCAAAAAGAACTTATTGACAAGTTAAACATCGTATTTGACTATTTGGATCTGCATTACATGGAAGATATCACTCTTGAAAAAGTTGCAAATGTTGCGGGTTTTTCTTAGTTTCATTTCTCTAGATTGTTTAAGCAGTGTTCTGGTCAAAATTTTTACGATTTTCTTAGTTTTAAACGTATCAAATCTGCTGAAATGCTTTTGCTAAACCCTGATTTAACAATTACAGAAATTGCATTACAATCTGGTTTTTCAAGTTTATCTACTTTCAATCGAACGTTTAAACGTACGAAAAACTGTACTCCAACTGAATACCGTGATCTTTGTAGTAAAAGTTCACATCCTATGGGGATGAATCCTTAAAGAAATACAAAATAGACCCTGTAAATCAGTCAGTTTTAGAGGTTACTCTTAACTTTCCTTTTACAGGGTCTATTTTATTGCAAGAAAAAGTACACAAAGTGTACTTTTTCTTGTTTCATATTCATTTTATTATTGATAGCACTTTGACTATCGTAGAACTATTTATTTTGAGCGGTTATACATATCATTGTATAGGTCAACTAATTTTTCACTATTTAAATTCTTACAACTTGCTACATAAGCATCCCAATCATTTGTGATGTTCATTTGGCCAGTCACGAACTTAAGTGTACATGAGTTAACATTATCAATCAATGGAGTCTTCCAAAGATTAATCTGATCATTTTCATCTTCCGTTCTAGCGAAGGAAGGATTTAATGGTTTAATTGCTCTATCTGCAGCAACTCTTGCATAATAATCCTGCATAACAGGTGTAAAGTTATCAGTTAACTGTGCATTGCTACCACCATACCAGAAGTTACCACCTGCATATCCAAGCTCAAGTCTTAAATCCTTCTGCTTTGTATCGTCTGTTGCAGGTATACCAAGTCCTCCACAGAACCAATTCTCAGTCAAAGCTTTTACTTTAAGTCCAGTTGTTGCATCTGTTACATAGTTCCAATGTTCACCCTCAACACCCCATTTTGCAAGTGTTTTACCAGCATCAGAGTACCATAACCAGTCAACAAAACGAAGCATCTTAATAAAATCATCTTCACCAAGTTCTTTCAAAGCCTTGCTTGCGATCATAACACCATTCTCAAGACGAGTGTTTTCAGAAGTATATTTATTGTTTCCTCTAGGATATACAGTTAAATATGTCTCGTAATTTCCTTTGCCAATACCTTCATCCAAACCTTGATGCCATGCTGTGTACTGAGAACGGTTAACACTGATAATAGCGGTCTCACCACGATAGAATTTATTATTTGCAGTAACATCATCCTGTGTAAATGTTTCAGGATCTAATATACCACCAGCAACATATTTATTGGCAACAGTTACAAATTGCTTGTAGTTATCTGATGTTGATGCGAAATACCACTTATCTGTTGCAGCATCATATTGCATACCATCTGCTACTGCCCAGCCAGAAGGAACATCATAGGAAGCACCCATTAATTTAAGAAGGTTACCACCATTTCCTTGACCTGACTCATTTCCACACCAAAGGTCTGACCAGATATAATCACTTTCTTTGCACATACCCTTGCTTACCATATAAGCCTTAACACCAACTAATACATCATATAAATCATCCCATGTCCAATCTTTTTCAAGAGCAGCAACATCATAACCAGCTGCCTTAAAGATATCGTTACGAATTAAGAGAGTATAATCCTGTAAAGAACTTTCTTTCATACCAGGTAAACGATAATACTTATTATCTGCACGAACGATTGTCTTAACGTCTGCTTCCATATTATACTTATCATAGAACTCCGTATAGTTAGGCATATACTGTACCCAATCGGATACTGCAACTACTGCGCCACCGTCAACAAATGCGGATTCATCATAAGTCTTAGGAATGATATATGCAGACTGACCTGCATTAATCAAAAGAGATTTCTTTTGATCATAATCACCGCTATCAATTTTTGTAACGTCTAAAGTAACATTAGTTAATTCTTTAATCTTAGCAAATACTCCCTCTGTTTCCCATCTGTCTACCATTGGATACCAACTGGCATCACTAAATAACATGGAATATGTAACTGGTTCATCTGAATGAAATGTTGTTTCTAAACCAAATTCATACCCTAATTTTACTTCCGGTACTTGTGTTGCAGCTGGTGCTTTTGTTGCAGCCGGTGCAGTTGGATTATTGTTGTTTGAAGCGTCTTTACCCTTGTTACCGCATGCAGCCAAAGATGCTACCATGGCTACACATAAAACTAAACTAAGAACCTTTTTCTTCATAGTTTCCCTCCCATAAAAAGATTTTTTTCTATACTAACTTTCTTTCGAAAGAAAGTATCCAGGTAATACTCACTTTTTCTTACACCTGAAAACATGCCTTCTCAGTAGGATGTGTGAAAGAATTTTGTTCTTTCACATTTATTCCTTAACACCACCAAGCATCATTCCTTGTACAAAGTACTTTTGTATAAAAGGATAAACACAAATGATAGGTACTGCCATTAACACCATACAACAAGATTTGATATTGGCTGCAATTTGCATAGTCTCTGCATTTGCTGCACCAGGATTTGCAGATGTTGATGCTCCGATAATAATCTGTCTCAAATAATAAGCAACTGGCCATTTTTCTCTACTATCCAAATATAAAAATGCTGTGAACCAATTGCTCCAATAGCCAGCCATATAGAACAAAGTCATGGTTGCCATAATTGGCTTTGAAAGTGGTAATACAATTTTAAAGAACACACCAAATTTCGATAAACCGTCTATTTCTCCTGCTTCTTCTAGTTCTTGCGGAACATTTGCAAAGAAAGATCTCATTAAAAGAACATAATAAGTTCCAACTAATCCCGGAAGAATGAAGGCTGCCACTGTATTTCGAAGCCCAAGATTATTAATCAATACGTAGTTCGGAATTAAACCTCCACCAAAATACATAGTAAAGATAATAAATGGACCGAAAAACTTGTTTAATCTAAGATGAGGTTTCGACAACGGGTATGCTAGTATAGAGGAAGTAAAGAGTGATGCTATTGTGCCTAATACTGCGTAGATAACCGTATTCAAGTAGTACCGCTGAAAATCCCCTTTTGCAATTACTGACTTATATGTAACAAGATTAAAATCTACTGGAAATATACTAACTTGCCCTTTTATAATCGCTGCTTCTGAAGAAAATGATTGAGCAACCAGATAAAGAAATGGATACAAGGTTGCTATCGATATAATAATCATAAGAATTGTATTAAAAACTTTGAATACCTTATAACTATTGGATTCTTTTATTTTAGAAGGAACGTATTTCTTATTTTGTTTTGCACTAATTAATACTGACATCTCGCTACCTCCTATTACCAAAGTCCACTTTCAGTGGTTTTCTTTGATATAATATTCGCTGTCATGAGAAGTACCAGGTTAATGATACCCTCAAATAAACCAACTGCAGTAGCATAACTATAGTTACCAGAACCAACACCCATTCGATAAACATAGGTAGAGACGATATCAGCAGTTTCATAAGTCATTGGATTATAGAGCAAAAATACTTTCTCAAAAGCACCACCTGAACCAACTAATCCACCGATGTCTAAAATTAATAGTGTTGTTATTGTTGGAAGGATACAAGGTAATGTTATATGCCATACCCGTTTAAAACGATTCGCTCCATCCACTGTAGCTGCTTCATATAGACTAGGGCTAATTCCTGCAATCGCAGCTAAGTATAATATAGTTCCCCACCCAAGTCCTTGCCATATTCCAGATCCTACAAAGATGGTTGGAAACCATTGTGGTAATGCGATAAATGAAATTGTTTCTTTCCCCATGGACATTAATAGCTTATTAATTGGACCATTGGTGGATAGTAATTCTTTTACCATACCAGCTACAATAACCATGGAAATAAAGTGTGGTAAGTAAGATACAGTTTGAACAAACTTTTTCCATGGAAGACATCGTATCTCATTGAGTAGTAATGCAAAGATTAAGGTCGCAGGAAATCGTATCAATAAATAAGAAAAATTTAAGGTTAAAGTATTTTTAAATGCACGCCAGAAACTTTGATCCCCCATAAACTGCTTAAAATACTTTAATCCACTCCACTCATCACCGAATATATTACTTCCTGCTCGGTACCGACGAAACGCTATGATGTTACCAAACATGGGAATATACCGAAAAATTACGTAATACGCAACCGGTATCACCAGAAATGCATATAGATGCCAGTTTCGCTTTATATGCCTTAAGAGCGGTTCCTGTTTTGCCTTTTTTGTCTTTGCTGCTTGCTCTTTTTTCATAGGACATTTCTCCTCCCAATTGTTATTTCATATCCTTTGTTTATAAATTCATTATATTTATTTTTTATAAAACATGCTAGCCATATTTTGCTGTCAAGCATTCATTTATTGCTAATTTTTAAAAATATCATCATGTTTTTTGGTTGTTTTGTTACATATAAATAGGAAGAATCATTTATTCTATATAATATTTTTAAATTTTGTTATATTAATATCAAACTTTTTGTGCATTTTATATAATACATCTTACTACGTAATGTGCTTGGATTTCAAGGAAATTTCAGAGTTTTTTATATACAAGATAAGTAACTTCGCGTTTCGTATACAAGAAATATCACTTTGCGAAATTTTCATATATGCAAGAAATATCACTATTCGAATCTTTCCTACAATTCTCGAATTTTTTCCTTCCTATAAATTAATAAAGCACCAGATAATCAATTTTGATTACCTGATGCTATATCATGTCAAATTATTTTAAAATATTTTCTATTTGTTTTAATTCATCGTCTGTAAACTTAGTATTCCCAACAATCTTGACATTCTCTTCGATCTGAGATGCTCTTGAAGCTCCAATTAAAACACTGGTTACTTCACCATCACGTAATATCCAGGAAAGTGCCATCTGAGCAAGACTTTGACCACGCTCTTTCGCTATGTTTTGTAATGCTCTTATTTGATTTAGCCTCTCTACTGTAATATCACCTTCTTTTAGGAATCTGCCATCCGTTACTATTCTACTGTCCTTTGGTATTCCATCAAGGTAACGATCTGTTAACAATCCTTGCGCTAATGGGCAAAATGCAATAACCCCAATCCCGTCTTTTGCTGCATGAGACTTAAGTCCATCCTCTTCAATGGTTCGATCAAATAGTGAATATTTTCGCTGATTAATTATAAATGGACACTTAAGATCACGAAGGATTGCAGCTGCTTCTTCTGTTTGTTCTTTATTGTAATTAGAGATACCAACATATAAAGCTTTTCCGCTTTTTACTATAGCATCTAAAGCAAGCATAGTTTCCTCTAGTGGAGTATTAGGATCTGGTCTGTGATGATAAAAGATATCAACGTATTCTAATCCCATGCGTTTTAAACTCTGATCAATACTTGAAATTAAGTATTTTCTTGAACCCCAGTCACCATAAGGACCTGGCCACATATAATAACCTGCTTTCGTGGAAATTACTAACTCATCACGATATGGTTTAAAATCAGTAGCTAAAATACGTCCGAAATTCTCTTCTGCACCTCCTGCTACCGGTCCATAATTATTTGCCAAATCAAAATGTGTAATACCGTAATCAAAGGCTGTTTTACACATATCCTTCATATTATCAAAACTTCCGTTGCTTCCAAAATTGTGCCATAATCCAAGGGAAACAGCTGGTAGTTTTAATCCGCTCTTCCCGCTGCGGTAATACTCCATACGATCATATCGGTTTTCATTTGCTATATAACTCATAATTCTACCTTCCTTTCTAAGATAACCTAAGAAAAGTATGCTTTGCGAACTTTTCCTGGTCATGATTTAAATCAATCTACCATATAAACTTTGGAATTAATAAAACGTTATATCATGATTGATCTCTCTTCAATTTTTATTCTTATCCTTAGTCTAAACCTTAGAGTTTACTCAAAGTCAAGGGTTTTGAGTAAAGTTTTTTGTAAAGTTTTTATAAAGTTTTAATAAAGTTTTAAAAAATTTTTAATACCATTTCAACAAATTGAAATTTCTTGCTAATTCCGATATATATTATGCATTTATAAGTCTTTCTAACTCGTTTACGTAATTTGTTCTTCATTTCAAGCAAATCCTCATTACTAAGCACACATTTATCAGCATACATCTCTTCTTTAGCAAGTTACCAAACTGGTTCTGGAAGAGTAGTATCCCCAGTAGTTTAAAGCATTAAATTTGATGAGTATATGGCATTATTTGATATGCAACAAACTCCTCTCTATGTTATAGTGAATTTAATTCAAAAATCATAATTTTCTTATACAAGTTAAAAGTATGCTTCGAGAACTTTACTTTGTCTTTAATAATGTAGTGATACTAAGAAATTATTTCGTTTCATAATACTAATATTTGAAGGAGGAGCTCTCCATGAAACTTTCACCACTATTTAGTAATGGAATGGTTCTCTTAAGAGAACAGGAACTAAAGCTTTTTGGTCAAACATCTCCCAACAGTAATGTTACCCTAAGCTTTTTATCACAAACTTATCATACCTTCTCAGATGCTTCGGGTAATTTTACGATTATGTTACCAAAGATGCCTGCTGGGGGCCCCTATGAAATGACTATCATCGGTGATGAAACAATTACCATACAAGATATTTATTTTGGAGATGTTTATTTACTTAGCGGTCAATCTAACATGGTACTTCCAATCAGTAGAACAATAAACAAGAACAAGTTAAATTGGCAAGCCGATTCACTCTTCATTAATAATAATGCTGATGAAATCTGTCATGCGAATGAGAAGCATATCAGATTTTTTACAGTTCCGAAACAGTATCAATTTGATGCTCCCGCTGACGATTTAGAAGAGGGTATCTGGTTAAGTGTCACTCCAGAAACAATATTACCAATGAGCGCTGTTGGTTATTACTTTGCAAAAGAAATTCATGATCGGTATGATGTTCCAGTCGGCCTCATCGAAGCTGCAGTTGGAGGTGCACCAATCGAAGCATTTATAAGTGAAGAAACACTCCATCAATTTGGTCGATATGATTCCAATATAAAACAGAATAAACAAAAAGAATACGTCGACAGTGTGATAAATGTAGACAACAATCGTATACAGCACTGGCTTGAGACTCTTGATAACATAGATCTTGGACTAAAACAACCAGAATGGTATCAGCCAGAATATCAAGAAGAAGATTTTACATCTTATATTGTCCCGGAACTTTTTAGAGACAACACTCTTGGAGCCATTCGTGGTAGTTTTTGGTTTCGTAAAACCTTTACAATGGAAGAGGACTACCTTAAGGAGGATGCTATTTTATACCTTGGAAGTATTATTGATTCTGACCTGACATATTTAAATGGCGAACTTGTAGGGCGTACAGAATACCAATATCCACCGCGGTGCTATCCTATTCCAACCGGATTATTAAAAAAAGGGATTAATACACTTGTGATTAGAGTGATTAGTAGTACACATGAAGGTGGATTTGTACCAGATAAACCTTATGGAATTCGATATGGTTCAAAGTTTATTGATTTATCCGGCACTTGGCAGTTTCGAATCGGTGCTACTTGTGAGACCTTATCTCCTCAAACCTTTTTCAATTATATGCCAACTAGTTTATATCAAGGTATGATTTATCCACTTCGAAATTACGCAATTAAGGGAATTTTGTTTTATCAAGGAGAATCCAACGATTCTCATCCGGAGAAGTATGAAGAACTTTTTAGAGCGATGATCAAAGACTGGCGAACCTTATTTAATAATCAGAATCTTCCGTTTCTTTATGTACAATTAGCCAATTTCGGTGATCACAAGAGATTTAACACAGGCACGAATTGGGCTTATTTAAGAGAAGCTCAACGTCATATACTAAATATACCTAATACAGCGATGGCAGTTACTTTAGATATCGGAGAATATAATGACTTACATCCTCAAAATAAACAAGCTGTCGGTAAGCGTTTAGCACTTGCTGCCAGAGCTATTCTCTATGGGGAAGATATTACATATCAAGGACCTATCATTTCTGATTATAGCTATATCCACCTAGAAGGTAAATCCTATATAGACCTAATCTTCTCTTCTGCAGAGAATGGACTTTTCATCATGGGGGATCAGATTCAATCACTTGAACTAAGTATGGATGGTTCCATATGGGAAGAAACGAACGCTTCCATAGTTGATAATAAACTGCGTATACCGATTACTACAAAATGTCCTCAATTTGTTCGATATGCCTTTGAAAATAATCCTGAGGGAGCAAATTTATATAACACGGAAGGCTTACCTGCATCGTCCTTCCTATTATCACTGCAGGTAACATCTTAATTATACTCCGAGTAGGAGGGGCAGCCTCTTTTTCATGAAATAAAACAATTGTTCTTCATCAAGCCATGTATTGCAATAGCTTCCATTCATAGCTAGTTGCTTAAATTGCACTCAAATAATTCAAGACAACCGAGCTACCCGTTTAAGAAAACGATAATTTCTTTCACGCGATTAAATCTTCATAATGTTATATTTTGTAACATTATGTCGAATTATACATATAATATAAGTAACACGAGAAAGAAAGGGGGGATTTATATATATGTATAATCCAGATAACAACTTTGATTGCAAGGAAGAGAGAAAATTTAAACCTAAAGAAGATTTTTGTGTTCAGGTAAATATCTTTTGTGATGAAGATAAAAAGGAACCTAGACGCAGAGAAGATGATTTTAAAAAAGAACGTAAGGAAGAAGAATTTTGTGTTCAAGTAAATATCTTCTGTGATAATTGCAAGAAGGAGTATTTTGCTAATCGTTAGACAAGGATAAATTATCCAAATTCTGAGACCCAAATAAAAAGAACCTTCTAGTCTAAAAACAAATAGCCTGGCACATCATTGTGACAGGCTATTTGCTACTAAAACGGAGAGGGTGAGCTTCGGTTCTCAGTTTATAACAATTCTTTTCTTAGTTCTTCTGGGCTCTTTGCACTAAGGTAAGTTGGTGCAATATCAAACACTGTTTTACATCCCTTATGTCCCTCTTTATTTAAACGATATGCAGCTCTAGCATAAGCAACTAATACACAAGAGGTAAACTCTGGATTGGAATCTAATTTTAGCGAATATTCTATAATGTGAGAATGTTCTTCCTCCCAACCAGTCTTTCCACTACGAATAACAAAACCACCATGAGGAATTCCACTATGATTTTTCTTTAATTCTTCTTCGCTGATAAAATGAACGGTTGTATCATAATCAGCAAAATAGTTTGGCATTGATTTAATATCCTGCTCAATTTTTGCCAAATCAGCTCCTTCTTCAGCAACTACAAAACACTCTCTCGTATGTTTTTCTCTGGCAGTCAACTTAGGATTTTCACCATTTCTAACTGATTCTAATGCAGCTTCTACAGGTATAGTATATTGCTTTCCATCTTTCACACCTGCAACACGACGAATTGCATCAGAGTGTCCTTGGCTAACTCCCTTACCCCAAAATGTATAATCAGAACCTACTGGTAATATTGCATTCGCATACAAACGATTTAAAGAGAACATACCTGGATCCCAGCCAACAGAGATGATTGCTACATTCCCATTTTCTGTTGAAGTCTTATTTACCTCATCAAAATGTGCCGGAATATTTGCATGGTTATCAAAGCTATCTACAACATTAAAATATTTCGCATATTCTGGTGTCTGTTTTGGTAAATCAGTTGCACTACCTCCACATAGGATAACAACATCCAAGCTATCCTTCATCCCTACTACCTCATCTACATGATAAACCTTAGCAGTCTCCGTTAGTATGTTTACTTCTTGTGGAGGACGTCGAGTAAATACTGCAACTAACTCCATATCGTTATTTTGCTTGATTGCACATTCTACACCTCGACCTAAATTTCCATATCCGATAATACCTACTCTAATTGACATATCTTTCTCTCCTTTCGTATCCATCTATTTACAAAAGCATGCAAGTAACCTAATTAGTTTTACATGTCTATGAACATAATTGAAAATTCCACGTAAAATTGTAACAGATTCCTTATTATCCTGCAAATAAAATTTCTTAAACCTTCTTACTTTTACAAATTTTGTTGTTATATTTTTCTATATTACTAATATAGGGAACATAAATTATCCCTTAATATCATACCCAAACAATAGATTAGTTTCTCAATTAAAATACATTTACTATTTGGTTTACCCTTTACTGAATTGTACCATCGATAACCAAGAAGTAAAAATTATGCATAAAACATCTCAAATTAAGAGTTATGTATTTAGATTCACAAATTAAGAATTATGTTTATAGACTCTCAATTAAGAATTATGTTTATAGACTCTCAATTAAGAATTATGTATTTCGACTCTCAATTTAAGAATTAAACCTTAAAAATACTAAGTTTTTAATAAAAGTTGTGAAATTATTAGGTAGGATAACCTCTTTTTTTATGCTATAGTAAAGACCGTACCAAAGATGTTAGTTTCTCTTTGCATTTTTGAGAGATATAAACTCTTATGCAAATAATCCAAATCACACATAACATCTAAAGATAATTGGTAACTATACCACGAAGGAAATTCTTATGATTAAACAGACAATACGGAATAATCAAACAACCTATTATATATCAAATGACGATATCTCAATCTGGATAAATCCATCCGATGGAATGAACCTATATGAAATCCTATATCAAAGGAAACCCCTTATAAAATTTTATGAAGACCGTTTAGTAGAGGATAAAACCTGTAGTGTAATGACTTTATTTCCAACCCCGAATCGTATCCGCGATGGTGTTTTTGACTTTGAAGGTACAAAGTATCATGGGAAAAATCATGGATTCGTTAAACATGCAAACTTTCAAGTTACCAATTTATTAGAATCAGAGCAGGGTGGAACCATTGAAGCTACACTCACAATATTACCGGAAGATAACAATATTTATTATCAAGCCTTTCCTTTTACATGCACGTTAACATTGCGAATTACTTTAGCTGGAACCACAATTACTTACGACTATAGCGTACGTAATCTTGATAGTAAAATACTACCTTATGGTATAGCAATTCATCCATTTTTCGAGAAACAAGGCGAAGATGTTAGCATACAGGTATTTGCTGATTCTTATATGGAGAACGATTCGTACCGTTTACCAACCGGAAGAATTATGAAAGCGATTGGAGAATTTGATTTAAATAAACAGACTCAAGTGAATTCATTGCTTCTGGATCATGTATACACCAATATAAGGAAGCAACCATGCGCATTGATTCACTACTCAGATAAAACTGTTAGCTTACAAACGAGTGAAGAATTTAAAAAACTTGTTGTTTATACACCAGAAAATAGCCCGTTCTTTTGCTTAGAGAATCAAACTTGTTCTACAGATGCTATTAATCTGTATCACAAGGGTTTTGTAGAAGAATCCAGTCTTATTTGTTTAAAGCCACAGGAGCAAAAAGAAGGAAGAATTCAGATAGACATCTTGCCAAAGGATTTCTAGAGTACATACTCCTTACGAATCAAATAATAGGCCTTAATCCCTTTCTAACCTTTAACTAGATGGGGCTGTCACAACAAGCATTGTGGCAGCCCCATGATTATGAAGAAATCTTTACATAAATCTCTATATTTTTTTACTCTGTCATTCCCTTGAGAGCCTTATACAGTAGTTGATACAGCTCTTTCGCTTCTTTCGGTTCTAGTTTTACACACTGTCCAATTTGCTCTGGAATACTAGCTGCTTGCTTCTTCAATTCTTCACCTTGTGAACTTAGCGAAACAAGTAAGGTCCGTTCATCCTCTTTGGACCTTGCCCTAGAAATATATCCTTTTGACTCTAATTTCTTCAAGACTGGAGTCAAGGTACCAGAATCAAGATACAAATATTCACCAAGTTCTTTCACATTCAGCTCTTTTTTCTCCCACATGACCATCATCGTGATATACTGAGTATAGGTAAGATCTATGTTATCTAAAAATGGTTTATACAATCTTATAATCTCTTTTGAACAGGCATAAAGCGGAAAGCACAATTGATTCTCTAATCTTAATGCATCGTATTCCTCTAACATGGTTTAACTCCTTTATAATTTATCATGTACAATCTAATGTACCACTTTTTTTATACTTGTTCAATCTTAAACGCCATGAATACCACGATTGGATGGAAATATAAATGAGCTTAGTTCTAATTATCACACTTGAAAGCATACCCGCTCAGTAGTCTATGCTCTTGGAAATTTTCTACTTTTAGAGTAACTCTCTCATTTTATCCTCTACTACATCCATGTGTTCCATTGGTTCAAAACGTTCTACTACATTTCCGTCTCGATCTACTAAGAATTTAGTAAAGTTCCACTTTATATCAGGTTCATTCGCGTAATTTGGATTTGTTTTTCTAATCACTCCATTTAGAACTGAAGTCATTTCTTCCTCTGGGTCAAATCCTTGGAAACCTTTTTCTTTTACTAAATATTGATACAACGGAATCGCATTTTCTCCATTCACATCTATTTTAGAGAATTGAGGGAAGGTGATGCCAAATCTAGCATCGCAGAAGCTTACAATTTCTTCATCACTACCTGGAGCTTGATTACCAAATTGATTACATGGGAAGTCTAGAATAACGAAGCCTTCCTTCGCATATTTCTCATACATATCTTGTAATTTATCATACTGCGGTGTAAATCCGCATTGTGTAGCACTATTAACAATAAGGAGTACCTTGCCCTTAAATTCTCCTAACGATATTTTATTTCCTTCTACTGTACGAACTTCAAAATCATAAATACTCATAATTTACTCCTATCTATCGATCCTTATCGATTATCACGTGTTGATATCCTTATCGTGCTTTTCTTACATCTGTAAAAAACACACATTACGTTACTTCTATCTTATAATAATGCCTTTATTTTAGCTTCCATTTTCTCTGGTGTAGTTTTGGGTGCAAATCGTTCTACTACATTCCCGTTCCTGTCTACTAAAAATTTAGTAAAGTTCCATTTAATTTTTTCTCCTAATAATCCACTTTGTTGTGATTTTAAATAGGTAAACAAAGGTTCTTCCTTAATCCCATTGACATCAATTTTTGCAAACTGACGAAATGTAGTATTATATTTTAATTCACAGAAGCTTGCTATTTCTTCATTGCTACCCGGAGCTTGATTCCCAAACTGGTTGCACGGAAAGTCTAGTATTTCAAATCCCAATTGTTGATATTTTTCATAAAGTGTTTGAAGGCTTTTATATTGAGGAGTAAATCCGCATTGTGTAGCAGTATTCACTATTAATAACACCTTACCGCGATATTCTTCTAATGAAACTAGATTGCCTTTTCCATCTTTTACATTGTATTGATATATACTCATCAATTCCCTCCAATCACATTGCTTTGATTTATTTTTTAATATAGATTGCCTTATTCTGAAATGAATTAATTTGAAATGAATTAATTTGAACTAATTGGATTTCAATATTATATTTGATTGCTTTAAATTAAATTGTTTGCAACCTATATTTAGATTGTATCCAATTTAATTTAATTTGTCAATACTCTATACAAAAAATTTTTCCACAGTTAAAAAGCCATGGAAATACACCTTCCATGGCTTAATTTCAATTTTAATTCAAATAATTTTATGCTAAGTCTTCTATTTTAGACAGAACCAGTTCTTTTGTTTCTTCTATCTCTAATCCAAGAGAAACAGCTAGTTCACCATACAAACTATCTTCTGCCATATGGTAGTACTTTTCATCTCTTGCAGGCACCTTTTTCCCATCCGCTAATTTAGCTTTCCTGCTGAAATAAAGTGATTTCACAATCTTAAGCAATTGTTTGCAATCACATTGCCTGATTGCTTCCTTGTATTCCATTTCTCTGATCTTTTCATCAATATCCCATGAACAATCAATATTGTGAATGTTATTTAGTATAGATACTGCTTCGTCTTTCGTTAATATTGAACGCATCTTCACCTTCAAATTATCCGTTGGTGTAAATATCGTACTTCTATCAGAATAATAAGGACGAAGAGTATAGTATAATCTATCTTTGGGTACAACTTTTGTTTCTATTTCACCTATATTTTCAACAACACATACACCGTTCATACCATAAATAATGTAATCACCTACTTGAAACATGTATAATTCTCCTTTCATTACTTTACTGATGGTTAAACCTTATAATTGTTATACGACTCTTCCCTTATTACTATCTTATCAGATATTTTCAATTTATGTAAGTTGTTTTTATTATATAATTAATTTTTATTTATCTTATTTCAATATTTAAATCAATATATTGTGCAAAGTGTCTTAAAAATTACGGAGCCCCTTACATTAATTAATAATGCCAGTATATAATTAAACATAGGAGACACCGTCATAAAAAGCATATCTATTAAGACAGAAAACTTAAATGCTAAGAGTATATAATGGCTTCGCAACATAAAAATCCCAGCTCCTCAATCACAAGGGGCTGGGATTTCTAATTTTATTACTATGCTACCTAATAGTCGTATGAATAAAATATAGATGATTTTGAAGATGATTTTAAAAATATTATTAAGAAATATTATATAACTACATCTTGTAAAGCCGTCATAAACAATGATTTAGGCGCACACATGGGGTTATTATACAACTAATGAAAGGTAATTCAATTGAATTATACATTTTCTTTCTTGATTAAACTAATCAAATCTTCTACTACATATCCCCCTAAGTCACCTTCTTCACGGTTCCATACCGATACTTGCTTATTCTCCATTTCCATTTGTCCAATAATTAGTACATACGGTATCTTATCAAGCCTTGCCTCCCTAACTTTATATCCTAGCTTTTCGCTGCGACTGTCAAGACTAACTCGAATTCCTTGTTGCTTTAATTCCATAAGAATATCTTGGGCATAGTCATTAAACTGCTCCGATACTGTTAGTATCTTAACCTGTACTGGTGCTAACCAAGTTGGAAATCTACCCGCGTAATGTTCAATTAAAATTCCAAAAAATCGCTCGATGGAACCAAAAATCACACGATGTATCATAATAGGTCGATGTGCTTCCCCGTCTGCACCAATATATTCTATCCCAAATCGAAGTGGCAACTGGAAATCTAATTGAATACTTCCGCATTGCCATGTTCTTCCGATGGAGTCCTTCAGATGAAAATCAATTTTAGGTCCATAAAATGCTCCATCACCCTCATTAATCAAATAAGGAAGTTCCATCTCTTCCAAAGCCATCTTTAAAGCGTCTGTAGCAATCTCCCAGTCTTCTAAGGAACCAATACTGTTTTCCGGACGTGTTGATAGCTCGACATGATAGGTAAACCCAAATTTTTTGTAGACTTCGTCTATGAGGCGGACAACACCTTTAATCTCATCTTTTATTTGTTCTTCTGTCATAAAGAGATGAGCATCGTCTTGTGTAAAACAACGTACTCTCATGAGCCCATGAAGTTGCCCCGACTTCTCATGGCGATGCACCAATCCTAATTCACCGAAACGTAGTGGAAGCTCCTTGTAGGAACGCGGTTTACTTCCATATACAAGCATTCCTCCAGGACAATTCATTGGCTTGATTGCATAAATTTCATCATCAATTTTAGTTTGATACATGTTTTCTTTATAGTGATCCCAATGTCCCGAAGTTTCCCATAAGTTACGATTGAGCATCATGGGTGTTGATATTTCTACATAGCCTTCTCGTTCATGTAGCTTTCTCCAATAGTCCAGTAAGAGATTCTTTATCACCATACCTTTCGGTAAGAAAAATGGGAAACCAGGCCCTTCCTCCATAAATGTAAATAACTCTAGCTCCTTACCAAGTTTTCGATGGTCCCTAAGTTTTGCTTCTTCCTGCTGCTTGAGATATACTTCAAGATCGTGCTTTTTAGGAAAAGAAATCCCATAAATTCTTGTAAGCATTTTATTATCTTCTTTACCTCTCCAATACGCACCAGCAACCTGAATTAGCTTTAATGCCTTAATATAACTGACATTACTAAGGTGAGGCCCTGAACATAGATCAACAAATTCACCTTGCTCAAAAAAGCTGATTTTTGCATCAATCGGTAACTCATTCAGTATCTCTAATTTATATGGTTCTCCTTTCTTCTTTAGATAATGGATTGCTTCTTCACGATTCAATATAAATTGTTGAAGGACAAGTGATTCTTCGATAATCGCCTTCATCATATCCTCAACTTTTTGAAGGTGTTCTGCTGTGAAATTAAAGTCAAACTCAAAATCATAGTAAAATCCTTGTTCAACCGACGGGCCTATAGCACATTTCGTTGTTGGATATAACCGTTTCACTGCTTGTGCTAATACATGTGCACTCGTATGCCAGAATGCCTCCCTTCCTTCCAATTCCTCAAATTTTCGTTCCACAATGGAACCATCCTTTCGTATTACTTTCATTTTCAATGCTCTCCTTTCAAAATTTGAATAAAAAGCATAAGAAAAGCACCCAAAAGAGCATGGTAATATACCACTCTTAAGGGTGCAAATAATCCTATTGCACGGTTCCACCTTAACTTTTCACTTCAGATTCTATCAAATCCTATCCTTTAACGCAGGCATACGGTAGCGCATACTATGTTTCAGCGCTACAGCTCTGGAATGGTTTTCGTCTATCTTCCTTCATGAAAAACTTCCACCTAATGTTTTTCTCTCTGTATGTTTCCGATAAACTACTCTTTCCGTCATTGCTTTTCTTATGCTATTGAAGATATTATAATGATACTGTTTCGAAATGTCAAGATACCTTATACGTTTGATATCTTTTCTTATATGTTTGATATCTTTTCTTGTATTGTTCCATCCATTGATTGGCTTCCTCAGTTTTATTCATAACCTTAGCTACTGAATATACGTCCTCTTTCCAGTCCGTTTGAGCAAGCTGTAACATAACAGTCGGTGCTACCTCTGACAACTGATCGTACATCTTTTCTTGTACCGCTGAAATAATAATTAAGTCAGGCTCTAACGCAATAATAGACTCAATATCCATCGTATCCTGCATACTATATCCAAGTATTTTTGCTCCCTTTAATACATCTTCTAAATAAGTTGGAAACTTAGTATAGTCATAAGCATCTGAATTGGCTGTACCAATTACAGAATACGAAAGAATGGATAAGATATCACTATTACCGCTTACATCTACTATGCTTTGAGGATTTGCTGGAATCTTTACTTCCCCTTTTGCATCTGTTATTGTAATAGTCTCTTTTGACTGATTATCATCTTGGTTATTATTTGGATTTTCGGTATTATTCTGATTTTGCTCTTGGTTTTGTTCCTGATTCTGATTGTTATTGGAACTATTGTTATCTCCCTCGTTTTTTTTGCCACAGCCAGTGAATACCATTGCTGCTACAAGAGCAAGTACTGCTGTCTTTTTTATCAATCCTAGCTTTTTCATTGTATGTTATCTCCTTCTACTCTTAAGTTCGTTAGTTTTAACTAGCCATTAGCGTAATTGTATATGAGATTCATTCTCATTTCAACACCTGCAACTATAATAACGATTTTTGCACCTATTTTCAGTGCTTTAAAAAAATCTATGGAAAGACACCCTTACAATTTAGACGGCACAGTTAAAAGTCATTAAAAATAATCTAAAGAAGGTATAAAACTGCTTTTTAATTAAGTAGATAGATTGTTTGCTCCCTATAATTGTCTATAATTCTTTGTATAAAAAATCTATTGACTATATCCTTTAAATAAAGTAAAATACATATGACTATTCTAGTATAAATAGTCATATGTGAATATAGGAGGTTTTTCATGCCGAAAGGATTCGCTGAGGAAGAGAAAAAAGTAATTACAGAAAAACTGATGAACGAATGTAAATCGAGTTGGCAGAAATATGGCTACAAGAAAACTAGTATCGATACTCTTTGTAATGATGTTGGTATTTCTAAAGGGTCCTTTTACAATTTTTTTGATACAAAAGAGGCACTCTTTTATCAAGTTATCAAAGACACGCAAAAACAACTTTATGACATTGTGGAAGAACGAATATCACAAAATCAGAGCAAATACGGTATTGCAGAAGCATTAAAAGAAATCTATCTGGAATACAGCAAAAGTAGTTTCATGTATGACACGAAGAATCCCGATTTTTTAAGTTTCTTTCATAAGCTAAGTGAACAACAACGCCAAGAATTAAACGAAAAAAGTTATATTAGCACAAAATATATGCTTCACAAGCCATTCCTCTCCTTAAAAATTGATGAAGATTTAGCTATTTCTCTTTTAATGGCAATGCTATCTAGTATTTCTCAAAAAGATAATATGCTTTGTGACGCAACAAAAGTTTTTGATTTTATGATTGATCGTTTAATTGATGATATATTTGATTAGGAGGTACAAACCATGGAAAGATTAGATGTAAGGAATCACACAAAAAAACATATGGAAATTGCAAAAAAAGCTGCTAGCGGATTATACCCCAACAAAAGGGTTGCAAGGATTGGTTCCATCATTGGTATGGGGTTAGGTGTTATCTTAATCATTGTTGGAATTTTGGGTATAATACAAAGTGCTGTTTTTGGTTTGGGTAGTTTAATCGCTGGGGCAGCTACATGTATATCAAACGGTTTTAATTTAAAGCGAATCAAAGGTAAAAACTAATCTAATTATAGAGGCAGTTGGTAACCTAGGAAATTGATTGTGATATTATCGCAATATTGTAAACGACGGGCATAAAACTATTTTTATATTACAGTTTTATGCCCGTCTACTATCATTTCTATTAGATTAAAATTCTATTATATTAAACTTCTATTAGACTAAATATCTATTAGGTTAAACTTCTAAATATTGTTAGCTATACTCTTTTACCTAATCTTCTTAAATTAGGTTGTTATAGTCCTATATCTAATTCCATCTAGATGAATTACTTCAGCTCTCCGCCTTCCACTACAAGGTTTTCTGGATCTATATTATCACCATACACAGGCTTTAAAGTTACTTCAAAGTCCTTGTGGAAGAATTGTTCCTCAGCTAATGCCTTAATCTCATTGTTAATCCAGTCTAATAATTCCTTATTCCCTTTTTGTACAGCAGGGGCAATGGCGTCAATACTACCAATGGACTCAATACCTACGGAAAAACCTTTATTTTGTAATGCCCATGCAAGCACTTCTGTGTTATCTGTTGAGAACGCATCTCCTCTTCCATCTAATAACGCATCATATGCCTCTTGGTATTCATCAAACTTTAAAAGCTTAATATCGGAATGATTCTCCATGAAATAGGTTTCTGCTGTTGTCCCCTTTACTACAATTAAAGTCTTATCCTTTAACTGATCTACATCCGTAATTAATGCATTATCCGGTGAAACTACACCAAGCGCTACCTTCATATATGGAAGTGCAAAGTCAACCTGCTCACTACGGTCCTTAGTTACAGTAAAATTAGCAAGAGTAACATCTACTTTCGCGGATTTTAAATATTCCACACGGTTTGCTGCTTCCATATAAACAAATTCAATCTTATCTTCACTTCCTAATAAATCCTTAGCAATACGTTTTGCAAAATAAACATCATACCCCTGAATATCACCATTGGAATCCACATAACCAAAAGGGTTTTTGTCACTGAATACACCAATTTTAATCTTTCCGTCTTTTTTAATGTCTTCTAATGTTCTTGCTTTTGCTGTAGCACCAGTATTGGTCTCTTTTGTCTGTCCACATCCTGTTAAGATTCCTGCTACCATCGTCAGTGATAAAATTACTCCTAAAATCTTCTTTTTCATAAACTCCTCTTTTCTGGTGCTTTTTTGCACCTTTTTATATTGATAGCAACTTTGTGTCTTGCACTAATTGCTAGTTGAACAAATTTTTATACTTGTTTAAACCACTTCATAATGAAATGTATTTAAAAACTGTTTCGCACGTTCTGTTTTTGGACAAGTGAAAAACTCCGCCGGTGCGCTTTCTTCTACGATAATACCCTCATCCATAAACAAAACTCTATCTGCCACTGCTTTGGCGAATTCCATCTCATGAGTTACGATCACCATGGTATTTCCCTCTTTGGCAAGTTCCAGTACTACCTGTAATACTTCTCTTACCATCTCTGGGTCCAGTGCAGCTGTGATTTCATCTAATAGTAATATCTCCGGATGCATCATTAAAGCTCGAACAATTGCGACCCTCTGCTTTTGCCCACCGGATAATTGTCTCGGATAGGCTTCTTTTTTCTCCAAAAGACCTACTCGCTCAAGTAATGCTTCCGCTTCAAGCTCCACCTCTTTCTTCGATCGTTTTTGTACCTTTAATGGTGCTAAAAGTATATTCCCTATAATATTCTTATGTGGAAATAGATCGTAGCTTTGAAATACCATTCCGATTTTTTGTCTAATCTCATGAACGTCTTTTTCATCTCTACTAATTACCTGTTCCTTGAAATGAAGAGTTCCAGAATTAATTGGCTCTAACATATTTAAGCATCTTAAAAATGTACTTTTGCCACAGCCAGAAGGGCCAACAATCACAACCACTTCTCCTTTATTCAGAGTAAAGGAGAGATCCTTTAAGACTGGCTCTTTCTTATCATAAGATTTTACTAAATGTTCTACCTTTAAAATCTCTTCTTGTTTTATCATATCCTCAATCCTTTAACCTTTTCTCTAATTTAGCGGAAAACCTGGAAAATGGATAACAGATGGCGAAATACATCAGAAAGATCATGCCATATACCCAAAGGGCTGCTGTAGGTATCGTAAATCTGGATGCATCAATTATCTGTTTTCCAACCTTCACTACTTCAACAACTCCAATAAGAACAACCAGCGATGTTGTTTTAATCATTCTTGTTAACAAGTTCATCAAGGATGGCAAAAGTCTTCTTATTGTCTGCGGTATAATTAAATACCAATATACCTGTATTTTGGTCATTCCAAGTCCGAAACCACTTTCATATTGGTGCACTGGAATAGATATAAGAGCGCTCCTTACCAAATCCCCCATTTCAGCAGTACCCCAAAATGTAAATACAATCACCGCTGCAGCTCCACTAGAAAGATTCATATGAAGGTGCTTCGCTGCTCCAAAGTAAACAAGAAATAGTAACACCAATTGGGGCATAATCCGAACAATTTCCAGATAGATTCTAGAGAAGAACCGAATAACCCTATTTTTACTTGTCATTATCACACCAAATGGAATTCCAAGTGCAACAGATAATCCCATAGAAATAACCGAAATACGAAGCGATACCAAAAGTCCTTCTAGCAATCTTAAAAAGTTAGTTCCCTGAAATAGGACTTGTATTCCCGAATCCTGCATAACGGACCCTCCTTTCTATCCAGGTACAGATTAACGATATTGGCAATAAGATAATCAGATAAGCCGTTACCAATAAAAAGAGTGCTTCGTCCGTTTTATAGTAAATTCCAATCAAATCTTTTGCTACAAACATTAAGTCTGCTAAAGCTACTGCACTGAATACTGATGTTTCCTTTATCATAAATATGATATTGGCACAGAAGACTGGAACAGAAGTTGCGATGGCTTGTGGAAGTACAATATGAAAGTAAACTTGCCTCTTTGTAAAGCCTAGACTTAAACCAGATTCCGTTTGAATCGGTGCAACATTTTCTATACCTGTTCGAAATGCTTCTGCCATATAACTTCCCCCCTGAAATGCAAGACCGATAATTGCACAACTTTCTGAGCTAAGCACAATACCGACTTTAGGAAGTCCGAAATATAAAAAAAATAGTTGAATCAACAATGGTGTATTTCTAGATATCTCAATATAAATGTTCACTAGTGACTTAAGTATTGGTATTCTCAACGTCTTTATGAGACTACAGATTAGACCAATCAAAATCGCTAACACTATTCCAATTAGTGATATTTTCATAGTCATTTTCGCTGCTTCTACATACAACGGTATATGACTCTTCATAAATTCAAAATCCATGGCTCCTATCCCCTTCTAGCTTTTGATACATGACATCCGCTAAAATCGATGTCCTTTCTTCCTTATATGATTTGAGTACCCTATGTGCTTACTCTTGCATCATATCTTCCACGTCTAATTATCATACAAAGCATTTCATAGTTCCATGTATCAGTTCCTATGTATTCGTATCTCCAAAGCATAATTCTTGTTTCATTATATCCTCCAATCTGGCGCTTTAGCACCTTTCTATATGAATTGTATCTCAATATACAACACAATTTAATGTTATTACTACTTAATACTTTCTCTTTTCCTATCGTCTATGAAAACACTGCATTTTGTAGTCCCCTCATATCTTAGTAATAATTTTCCCCTCTCATATCTTGGAAAATATCTTACATGAAAGTGATATTTACTCATAAAAAAAGAAACAGGTACACTCTTTACCTGCTTCTTTCCTCATGATGATATCTTACTTAAGAATTGAAAATCAGATATAGTTGTGTGCACACAAATATGCTGTAGATTTACTCATACAGCAACAGCAACACATCATATTCTGATTTGTATTATTTATGTGGCTCACTTCCATATCTGTTCTCCTTTCTTCTTAATTCATAGTATTCATAGTTATTTAATATGTTTACTATAATATTAAATAATTTATTTGTCAATACCTAATTTATATTAAAATAAACCACTACCTAAATTATATAAAAATAAATCAATAAATGATATAAAATTGAATCAATAAATTTCAAATTAATCTCTAAATTACATCAAATCAAGTCTGTCCTCTTTCATGTGTTTTAGGGGGTGCTTGTAAAAAATAAACATACAGTGTATAATCAAATCAGAATGGTAATCGGATATAAAATCTGATGCCCTCAGTAATTGATTCCTTTATATAGCATCCAAACTTTAGGTAGTCGGGATGCTGTTTCTTATTCTACCGATATTCTATGTTTATCAATGCATCATATAACTAGCTCAACTTTTCCTACCAACAAGTCTGTCTGTACTGTTAAAAAGGCGTACTTTACAACAACAATAAAAGAATTGTGACATGCCACATCACTTTAAGTGGGCTAAGTTACGTACATTCATCTCCTAGCCCACCTAAGAGGTTGGGAATATTTTAAGTAAACAATTTAGATAAAATGAAATCATACAGAGCCATTGAGCAGAAGGAAAGGAATAGATATAAATATGATTGAATTTAAAAACATTAGTAAAACCTACCGCGTTGCAAAACGGCAGGCCGGATTTGGTAATGCCATGAAAGCATTGTTTTCACGTGAACATGAGCTTGTTCATGCTTTAAACGACGTTAGCTTTACTGTAGGGGACGGAGAAATAGTAGGATATATTGGCCCTAATGGTGCAGGAAAAAGCACTACCATCAAAATAATGTGTGGTATTCTTACTCCGGATAGCGGAGAATGTGTGATAAATGGAAGAATCCCCTGGAAAGATCGAATCTCTTATGTCCGTGAAATCGGCGTTGTATTTGGGCAGCGTAGTCAACTCTGGTGGGATGTACCAATTATCGATAGTTTTGAACTTTTAAAAAATATGTATAAAATTGATCAAAAGATTTACATGAGTAATTTAGATGAGCTTACCCAATTGCTTGATTTAGGAGAAATATTAAAAACACCTACACGAAATCTGAGTCTCGGCCAACGTATGCGCTGTGAAATAGCAGCGTCATTATTACATAATCCCAAAACGCTATTCCTAGATGAGCCGACGATTGGTCTTGATGCAGTTTCCAAAATTGCAGTGAGGCAATTTATTAAGAAATTGAATACGGAACGTGGTACGACTATTATACTGACAACCCACGATATGCAGGATATAGAAGCACTGACTGAGCGAATATTGTTGATTGGTAAAGGTAAGATTTTGCTTGATGGTAGTTTAGAAGAGTTGAAGAAGCACACGTCGCAAAAAAAGACATTGGTTGTAAAATATAAACAGAATAAGCCGGAGCTTTACACAGGGATGGAACTTATTGAGTCAAAGCAGGAACATCTTGTTATTGCCCTGGATCCTTCGATTCTGTCAGTTTCAGATGCAATTGCATATCTTGCAAAACAAACAGAGCTACTCGATGTCTCAGTTTCTGGAATCACTGCCGAGGAAATGGTTGCTGAGCTCTATAAGGAGTTTATCATATGAGAATTTACCTATCTATATTTCGTATACGTATTATCAACAGTTTGCAGTACCGGACTGTCGCATTTGGAGAAATCATCACAAGGTTTTTTTGGGGACTCATGGAAATATTGGCTTTTTCGGCTCTCTATCGTTCTGGTCAATCTAACTTTTCGATGGATTTTTCACAGACCGTTTCCTATATATGGATGCAACAGGTACTGTTTGTTCTATTTTTGGTAGTGTTTGGTGATGGTGAAATTTATTCAACAATCAGATCAGGTTCTATTGCCTATGAACTTGTTCGACCAATGAGTCTATACAATCGTTGGTTTTGTCAGTCGGCCTCTAATCGTATAGCTCCTACTATATTAAATTGTATGCCTGTTCTATTATTAGCGTCTATTATGCCAAAACCCTATAAAATATCTCTACCAGTCGGCTTAGGACAGTTTCTTCTGTTTTTACTGTCATCCGTGCTTGCTCTCGGTGTTGTGGTGGCATTTACCATGCTTATGTATATTACATTGTTTTATACATTATCCCATAGAGGAATAAAGATTATTGTTACTGCATTGACAACATTTTTATCCGGTGGTGTAATACCTTTGCCATTTTTCCCAGAACCGACCCTTACTATCGTTAAAATTCTTCCATTCGCAGCAATGCAAAATATGCCACTCCTTATCTTTAGCGGAAGTATTATGGGAATGGATGTTTTAAAAGGGATTGCTCTGCAAATCTTTTGGCTTGTAGCGTTGATATTTATTGGACAACTTGCCATGCGACATGCCCTTAAAAATGTGGTTGTGCAGGGAGGTTAAGTTAAAAGAAATTTACAGGATATGAAAAGGCATGATTATTAGTGTACACGTATATTTGTTCCTGCAGTCCAAAGTATATGCAGGCTTAAGAGAGGCATGGTAGTTAATATGAAACTATACTGGGATTTTATAGCTATGAATTTAAAAAGTCAGATGCAGTATAAACTATCTTTCTTTTTAACAACAGTTGGGCAGTTTATTACGGCATTTACATCCTTTTTTGGTCTTTATTTTATATTCTCGAAAGTTAATGCTATCGATGATTTTACTAACGGCCAGGTATTTATGTGTTTCGCGGTTGTAATGATGGCTTTTTCAATAGGGGAGATGATTGGCGGTGGATTTACTGTTTTCACAATGATGATGGGGAATGGTGAATTTGACCGCATACTAGTCAGACCGAGAAATACTATCTTGCAAATCCTAATGCCTCACATGGATTTCTCAAGGTTGGGACTGTTGGTACAAGCTATCATCGTGTTATGTTATGCCATACCCATCAGCGGAATCACGTGGACATGGCAAAAAGCGTTGACACTATGCCTGATGATCCTTTGTGGAAGTGCTTTGTTCTTTGGCTTATTTTTATTGAAGGCTGCCTGCTCTTTTTTTACTGTAGAGAGCCCGGAGTTTATGAATATTCTTACTTATGGTGCACGTCAGTTTGGGCGATATCCATTTTCAGTTTACGGAGATGGGGTTTTAAAGTTTCTAACTTATGTTATTCCACTTGCCTTGTTTCAGTATTACCCGCTTTTGTATTTACTTGATAGAAAACAAAATCCAATTATAATTATTCTGCCCGTTATATCCCTGCTGTTTTTAATTCCTTGCTACGCAGTTTTTAGATTCGGAATGAGCAGATATAAATCAACAGGTTCATAATTTGTTGTAGAGTTCCACTTATGTATTAATCTGCAAAGGCGCGCTTTAGCCTCCGGTGGGAGGGCGGAATCACCCCCGGAGGTAAGGTTGACTAGTTGGCACTTAAGTTTGCATAATAAACAGCTTGCCAATAAGTTCCTCCGCAATTACAACCACACGCACTTGCACTAGTCAAAGCACACATATACGCTTCAACAGAGTTTTCAAGCATACTATAATTTTTATTGAGTTTTTTCATATCAATACCCCCTCTCGTATGTAATTAATACTTTTCTATGTAAACACACAAAACATAATAAATGCGGAGTCCGCCCGAATTATCACCTCATTTGATGCTTATGTGAAACATAGCACTCTATATTCTATTTTCAGATAAAACACCGATTTTTTTAGCTATTAAACTCGGTGTGAATATTGCAAGATCAGGTACCAATTTATTCAAATCAATGCCAAATTCTTTTTCAATGTCAAGAAACAAAGCCGCCATGTCGTGCGGTGGCAAAGAAATGGGCTTTGCCAAAAGATCAATGTCCGGTTCTATTTTTCTACAATTTGTATATATGCAAATTATTTGTTCCAGCCTTTCCGATATCAGATCTTTTTTCATAACATTCTCCCCTCATATGAGACTGACATTTTGTTGTAGTATTTCAATAATCTTTAGATAAGCAGGTTCGCTTGACTCAGGGGTAAGGGAATTGAATATGTGTGGCAACATATCTGGAACATGTCGAGCCGCCTCATCAAGTACAAACTGACTTTTCAGCGTAAGATAACTCAAAGCATGAATGTCGTTATCGACAATGAGTTTCGTGTTTGACGCGTGGAAGTTAATATTCATTGCACCAAGACGGTAACGTGCATATTGACGAAGCATTTCAAAATACTCTTCCGTTGGTACTACATGATAATAACTCAGAAATGCAATATCTGGCCTTGCAGCGTAAGATAAGGCAAGAGCGGTTTCTCCAAATCTCTCATATGCGTATGAAGTTATTGGCATAATACCACCCGGAACTCCGACAATTAAAATATCGGGCTTTTCCCTTTTATATGCTTCCCAAAACAAATTGTTATACAGGTAAGTTTTCTTCCAAAGCGAGGTTTCTGGCATATCCGGCAATGAATCAAAACCAAACAGCATACTGTAAGATTTCGTCCCAAACTGTGATACTTTATATCCCGATTTTATGAATGTATCTCTTAGACTTAGTTGTATATCGAATTTTTGGCAATTTTCACCGAGCCCCATTACCATAACAACTGGAATTGGTATTTCTTTTAATTTTAAATCCGATTGTGTTATTTCCGGTTCTGGTATAACGTTTGGTATGGCGGTTACAAATTCTTTTACAGACATATGTGCTAGTTTTTCGTATTCGGCATATTCTTTCTCCATATTTTTATCACATGCATTAAAAAGGACTGCATCGCACCGTTTCAGTTCATCAGAAAATATTCCGCCAAGGATAAAACCTGTTGGTGTGCCTCCGTCTATCTCGCAAACATCCTTACCTTCCCAACCGAAGCCGTGGGCTGGAATCGCTGCAATAAGCTCATACTCTTTCAGTTGGTTACGGTATCTGGCTAAAGGACACATTTCTTTTGTAAAAGGATATATAAGTAGCTTTTTCATCTTCACACCTCAATTCTCAAAGTCATATCCGGCTTCTTTCAAGAAACATATAGTTTTCAAAGTTTCTTCATATCTGGAACGGGATTTAGGGCAATTTGACAAACGCACCTTTTGGGATAGTCCCGTTAAATCATCGGAAAACGCCGCGCACAGACTACAATGATTGATTACCCAGCATTTCTTGCACTGCTCATCCGTGACTTGACCAGGATTCATAACTGTTTGCACCTTTTCAATGTCAAACCCGTTGTCAAGATCACCAATTGCCATAAGCTGTGAGTTTTCACTAACGCGCTCGCATGGGAATAATTTTCCGTCTACATTTACAAACAACCGCATTGCTCCCGCTAAGCAAGGTCCTCCAGGATGGCATATCGGACTAATGCGAGGAATTTTTTTCAGACGGCCATACTCTCTTCTTATATCCGCCTCGCGAATTCCAAACAACACGGAAACATGCTCCTTTTCCAGTTTACCAAGCTTAAAAAGAAGAAGCTTGCACAGTTCGCGGTCATAGCATAAGGAGAACGCATCACTATAGCTGGTGTGTTCTTCCGTGTACGCATCACTAACTGAGTTTGCAGTGTGATTGTAGTAGGAAAGCACATCATCAGACTTAAAAAGAGTCGGCAGACAACTGTCGTCAATTTCAGGACTTAAAACTGCGTTAAACCTGAGTTTATCACGCGATTCCGGATACTGTGATTTTATGGCTTTTATATTCTCCATGATAATATCGTAGGATCCTCGTCCGTCCGGATATTTACGGGACATATCGTGAATCTGCTTTGGCCCGTCCAAACTGATAACAATATTAAAGCCGTTGTCACTAAGATATCCGTATACGTCTGGTGTTAACAAAGTCCCATTTGTAGTCATTGAAAAAATAATATCCCTGTTTGGGGCTTGCTGTTTTATGTATTTAACACACCTCTTAATTAGTGGCAACTCCAAAAGTGGCTCTCCTCCATAAAATGAAAAAATTATAAATTGGGTATCTTCAGAATGTGACAGTGCCATATCAATAGCGCGCTTTGCAGTTTCAAAGCTCATTCTTTTTGGTGAATGGGTTCGGTTTTGATACCGACCAGAATATGCACAATAGGCACATCGAAGATTACAGCCCTGAGTAACTTGAATAATTACATTCTGTATCTTTTTTTCAAGGTGCGCGCCTATAAGATCCGTATTAGGGTTATATATGCTTTCAATAATCGCTTCTCTACAAAATCCTTTTTCTTGGAACTCGTGCAATATCGATAGATTTTCCCTCGTTTCTATTCCTTGCTCGATTTCAGATAACGCATTATGCTGATCCTCGTTAACAGAAATTATACTATTCTTATTCGCATCAAAAACATACCAATGCTTTGCTATTGAAAATGCATGGAATAAAAGTGGCATTATCTCACCTCCTAAGTATTTACTAAATTATTCTTGTCCATTTTGATGTCCTCCTCTAATTAGATTAGGTTATGAACACGAAATCAATATGCTCGTAGATCAAATCTTTGTTTTTATGGCAACATTATATTACATTTATTTCCATTATGGTTATTTTATCATCATTGGTAATTATTGTCAATTTATTTTCATATATATGATAGCGTTAATTTTCTTTCTGAAACAATAGATACAATTCACACTATTTTCACATGATATCATTGCTTTATAATAAATTCATCTACCTATTTCATCTATTATGGACATTTTGCTATAACTGGAGATAAAACTTATACAATACTTTACGGTTATTTTTGATGCTTCAGCACGCAAAAAAACTGTCGGAAACACTAAGTTTTCCGCGGTTTAAGCACTCTTTAAAAACATTAATTTACATTCTCAACTGCAATAACTTGAATATTTTACGCATGGAAGAACAAAATATAATTAATCTAGTTTTTAGCGAGGTAGATGATGGCACACAAAATATTAAATCATATATTGGCTTTTATCCAACGCTTTAACGAACATGACATAACCGGATCAGCAGCAAAAGCTACTTATTATCTGCTTTTATCTTTTTTTCCACTATGTCTTTTGCTTCTTCCTCTATTTGATGATACCCGAATACTAACCATATTCCTCCCTTCATCAGTCGCAGTGTTATTAGAAGATATCGTAAAACCGGAGCTGGCGTTTCAAACGACATCTATCGTAATAATCCTCTGGTCTGCCTCTGCTTCTATTTGGGCATTGATGACTGGAATTTACACAGCATATACCGGTGAAAAAAAACTAAAACTGATTCAGGGTAGAATTCGAGCTATATTATTAATTTTTATCCTTGTTGCAGCTCTCTTACTGTGTGTATCCGTAACTATTTTTAGCAAATCGTTAATTTACTGGATTATTGAAGATTTTGTTCACTTAAGCTATGGTCTCATGAACGGATTGCGTTTAGTAATATTAATTCTAATTATTTATTTCATAGTAATTTGTTTGTATCAATTTACCCCAAACCTTAAAGTACGTGTACGATCAATTTCAATTGGTGCAATAATAACAGCAATTGGCTGGGTTATTACTACCTGGGGTTTTGAGGTATATATGAAATTATTTAACAATTACTCTGCTCTTTACGGCAGTATTGGTGCTTTCCTCGGCCTCACTCTATGGCTTTATATTGTTAGTATTGTTTTACTTTGTGGTGCTGAAATAAATGTTATGCTGTCTGAGAGAAGAAACGAAAAAGAGGATTTGAACCAACATTTTTGACGCAAAAAATCCCCGGAATTCCCATAAATAGGGTTTTTCCGGGGATTTAGATTTTATTATAAAATTTAATTACATTCCCATTTGCTTTGCAACTTCAGCAGCAAAGTCTTCGCTCTTCTTCTCGATACCTTCACCAGTCTCAAAACGAACGAATCTCTTAATCTTAAGTGTAGCACCTAATTCTTTTGCTACGCTCTCAACATACTTAGCAACAGTTAAGTCACCGTCTTTTACGTATACCTGATCTACTAAGCAGATTTCTTTTAATTGCTTATTTAAACGACCAACTAACATCTTATCGATGATATTCTCTGGCTTATTTGCATTTGCTGGATCGTTCATAGCCTGAACTTTTAAGATTTCTTTCTCATGCTCAATGTATTCAGCAGGAACTTCAGACTGATCTACATACTTAGGATTCATAGCTGCAACCTGCATAGCTATGTTCTTCGCACATTCTTTTGCAGTAGCATTTACTTCAGAAGCTTCCATCTCTACTAAGATACCGATTCTTCCGCCGCTGTGGATGTAGGACTCTACAAATCCGTTTTCTGTAACGATCTTCTCAAATCTTCTGATATTCATGTTCTCACCGATTACAGCAATCTGAGATGCTAACTCGTCCTTTACAGTCTTAGAAGCATCAAGGCTCCAAGGCTCAGCTAAGAATGCATCAATGTCAGTTACAGTAGTTGCAGCAGCTTGAGCAGCTACATTATCAACGAATGTTCTGAATGTATCGTTCTTTGCAACGAAGTCTGTTTCGGAGTTAACTTCAACAATAGCAGCAACCTTTCCATCAGCGCTTACGTTAGTAGCACAGATACCTTCAGCTGCGATTCTTCCTGCTTTTTTCTCAGCAGCCGCAAGTCCTTTTTCTCTTAAGAACTCTACTGCCTTGTCCATATCGCCATCAGTTTCAGCCAATGCTTTTTTGCAGTCCATCATACCTGCACCGGTCATTTCTCTTAAATCTTTAACCATTCCAGCTGTAATAGCCATTTTGTTGTCCTCCATGTTCATTCTTTATTTTATTAAAACTATGATTTAGTTTACTATATCATATATTGATAACTATTGTGGTCAAATATATCCACAATAATCTATGAATTACTTAAAAATGCCTCAGCCTAACATTTGCGGTCAGACTGAAGCATTTATTCACATCATTGTATTAAATACAAACATAGGTGATTTACTTTGCAACAGCGCTTATTATGCCTCTACAGTCTCAGTTGCTTCTTCAGCTACATCTGTAGAATCTGTTAACTGTACGCCCTGGTTTGCTTCAATAACAGCGTCTGCCATCTTAGCTACGATTAATTTAACGGCTCTGATTGCATCGTCATTACCTGGGATTACATGATCAAGTTCTTCTGGATCACAGTTAGTATCAGCAATACCGATTAGCTTAACACCAAGATTATGTGCTTCTTGAATACAGATTCTTTCTTTCTTAGGGTCAACAACGAAGATTGCTTCTGGAACTTCCTTCATATCCTTGATACCACCAAGGTTCTTCTCAAGTTTCTCCCATTCCTTCTTTAATTCGATAACTTCCTTCTTAGGAAGAACTTCGAATGTACCATCGTTAGCCATTGTCTCGATCTCTTTTAATCTCTTGATTCTGGACTGGATAGTCTTGAAGTTAGTGAGCATACCACCTAACCATCTCTCGTTTACATAGTACATTCCACAACGCTCAGCTTCAGATTTAACGGAATCCTGTGCCTGCTTCTTAGTACCAACGAAAAGTACCTTTCCACCGTTTGCTACTACATCTTTGATTGCATAGTAAGCTTCGTCTACTTTACCTACAGATTTCTGTAAGTCGATGATGTAGATACCATTTCTTTCTGTGTAGATGTACTCTGCCATCTTAGGGTTCCATCTTCTTGTCTGGTGACCAAAGTGAACACCTGCTTCAAGTAATTGTTTCATTGAAATAACGCTCATGTTTTTTCCTCCATTTTGGTTTTTGCTTCCGCACAAGCTATATTCTTAGCAGACCTAATTGAATAATCAGGCACCATGCATCGAACTTGTACGTGATTTTTGCTCTAACATTATATCACGAGAAAATATATAAAGCAAGACTTTTGAAAAAAATCCTTAAAACTTTTGAATTAATATTGAAAAAAATTCCATAAAAAATGATATAAAAAGTTTTATATCTGTCTAAAAAGGAATTTCTTTCTTAATATCGTGGTTTTATTGTAATAAGGCCTGCAATATCTTCATAGCTTGCACCAACTGGTATCTCATAGCGATTGGTACGAATCTTGCCAGCATAACCATTCTTAATTAAATAACTATCAAATTCTTTTGCATCTTCAACTAAGCCTAAGGTTTTACATAAATCAGCAACATGATGAGAGAACATTCCTGATTTTATAACTAAGGTTATTGTCTCCACAGAATCATTATCCGTACTCTCTTCACTCTTTGAGGCATTACTATCAACGGATGAATTTTGATTATCAGCGGAAGAGTTTTTATCCACTGTAGAACCATTATTGTCTAAGGAAGACTCATTATCCTTCTTTGATTCATCTGAATCTAAAGAATTCTCATCGCCCTTCTTCGTATCATTGATAGCATCCAAGCTTTCCACTCCACTCCCATCGATTCCTGGGGTAATGGATGGTATATTATCCTTATCATTTGTACCATCTTGCGTGGCATTTGCCGAATGATTAGCATCTTCGTTTTTTCCATCAGGTACTATGGTTGGCGTAGGGTTTAGTCCAGATAAATCAACTGTTCTCTTCTCTTCCATACCAAGCTCTTTTGCTGCTTTTATTATTTGTTCGTCCGTCATTTGTGGTTTTCCATTACCCACAATAAAAAATACCATTGTTGAGAATAAGATGCCTACTCCTATTCCCCTCATGTAATATTTTAATTTCATCTTATCTCCATTTCTAGGCATGTATTCTATACATAAACAAGAAAAAGTACGCATTGCGAACTTTTCCTTGTCATAAATAATGATAGTAAGTTTTTATCTTATAAAATGTAATCTTTTTAAAATGCAATCTTTCCTTTTCTCTTCATTTTAATTTACATACATTAGTTTGTATACATTAGTTTGCATACAAATCTAGTACAAGTTTCACTTCCCCTTGTCCTAATCCTAACTGTTTCGATATATCACGGATGGAATATTGCTTCTTATAGAGATTAATAATTTCATCCTTGTGCTTTTTAACTAAGAGGTTAGTATCTGTCCTTTCAGACTTCTTTGCGCTCTTTTCCATATGGACAAAATCCATTGATTCTGCTTCCTCAAGAGCTTTCAGTTTCTCTTCTGCGCTCTCAAAGTGTTCCTCACTATTCGTAGTTACTGTGGTTATCTTATCCCTTTCAGCCATGAGTATTGAGAGTTTATCAAGCAATTCCTTAACATCCTTACGTACTGTTTCCATCTTTGAGAATGTTGATTTCAGTTCTTCTTCTTTCTCATTTAGCATCTGAAATAAGAAGACAACTTCACTATTGTTTATTTCTATCTTTTCAAGAACCCCTGTAGAAAACTCATTAACCGCCATAATTTTTTCATTCGATAACTGATTTAACTTATCTTCAGCATCGAAGATGCGATCGCTCATTTCTTGTTCGATTACTGCTTGCACCTGTCTTCTTATTTTATTCTTCTCTTCTTCACTTAGTTCATAATTTAAATTATCACCGAGACTAGAAGACTGTCCTTTTCCTGCTTTTGGTCGTTCGACAAGTAAGAAACTTAGAAAAATAAAAGCCAATCCGACAATCAGTAATATTATTTGTGGTGTACTCATAGTTACTTATGTTCCCCTTTATATTCTGATATCAATTCCTCTATGTGGTTCATTCTCATTCTTTCCTAGACCGTCATCCTTTTTCTTATCTTTTTTCTTTTGTTTATTTTGTTGTCCAAAAAATGAGTTGTTCCCTTTTTCTTTTGCATCATATCGATATTCCGGATTGTCACTTTTCGTTGTTGCTGTTGTTTGTTCACTTTGATGTTTAATTTCATCTTTAAACTTACCTGCAAAAGCTATTTGCTCGTTCAATGGCCTTTGATTCTCAACACTTTTTACGAATGATGCTTCTTGTGACTTTGTTGGTATCGATATCATTTCTATTGGTGTTATTGGCATATAGACACCCCCTTTAAAGAAAATGGCTTAGTATGGACCTACCTTAATATCGGCACGATCTCGTACCAAACTGCAATGAACAGTTTCATTACGAACATAATATACCACATTTGAGATTACTACCTTACATCCAGGATATATCGTATCGCTTATCCTAATACAACCACTCTCATTATCATCCATAAATGACTGAAGCTCTTCCATACGTGCAATCGCTTCCGCTTTATTTTTCTCAAGTGCATCCTTATTTACCGACATTGCTTTAATCATTAATTTCTTATCTGCTGGTAAATTTTCTCCACCTTTAAATTTCTTTAGATATAATAATAGGTTCTGAGTAAGTTGTTCCAATTCCTTATTCATATTCGGCAGCTCTTTTTCAATACGACGATACTCTTCAATTATGGTAGGATCTACTCCAACCTCAAGTAAAGTATTCGTTCCCATCGTGGAACCAGCTGTTTTGGCATGAATCATTGTACCAGAACGGATTTCACCTCCTGTGATTAACCCTTTCTTGCCACCAACAATTACATCACCTCTTGCAGAAACGCGACTGTGTAACAACGTTTCTGAAGTTAAATAGCCACCGGTACGAACCTCTGCATTCTCAATAAATTTACTGACTATATTACCCGATGCGATAAGGGTTCCTTTGTTCATCCCTTGAATGCCGCGTTTTAATATAATTTGGCCGCCTGCCTGTAATAATGCACCTTCTACTACACCATTAACAATGATATCCCCGTTGGCAATTACTTTATAACCTGTACGTACACTGCCTCTGATAGTAACATTACCATCGTATTCAATATCACCAGTAGAAGCATCAACGTCCCCTTTTATTTCATAAGAATCTGATACGTTTACTTTTTCACCAATTAATAATGCATGTCCATCTACCAAAGAGTATAAGGAACATCCATCTTCGGACAATTTTGTCTTTGATCCTGCCCTTAATATTTTATGTTCTACTCTATCCGGTTGGATTGCAGCTCCTACTACACTAATTCCTGGTCTCCCTTGGATCGCTGGCTCTAATTTTGCTAACAATCCTCCTTTGTTTACTCTACTAATGGTATCTAGCTGGTGAAAATCAACCGTACCATCTTCATTCTCTTTCGGTTTTCTTGTTAAATCTGTATTAAAAAAGTAAGTTATGATCGCATTTTTTCCTTGAACTGGTTCAGTACCACGTGCTAATACAATATCCTCTAAATAATTTCTTTCTTTTAAGAATGATTTTACATTCTCTTCAACAACCCCATATTTTACTCCTGCTTTTACGAGGTCATTAATTATTTCCGTGAAATTCATAACATTTCCATTTGGAGATGGCGGATAAAATCTTGCAACAGCCTCCATACGGTCATCTGAAATTGTTACCTTGACTCCTTCACCTTCTGGCATTCGAACAGTATTATTAAGCTTTACGATCTTAGTTTCCGTTAACCTAAGTAAAGCATCATTCACCACTACCTTGTCATAATCTATTCTACGCTTTGTTAAATACTCATCCAATTCGTTGAATAAAAAAGTTTTTCCTAATCCCTTCGCTGGAATTAACTGAAGGTAAGTGCCATCGTTATTCGATATCAGTTGAAATATTGCATTATCATTCGCCATTTAAATACTCTCCCTATACATTCATACTCTACAAGTTTCTTCATTTTCTTGCAGGCAATGCTGTCTCAAGAGTTTCTTCACTTACTGCCCCATAAATATATTTAAGTTATTACCTAACTTTTGTCTCATCTTTTGTAATGCCTTAGTATGCAGCTGTGATATTCTAGATTCAGACACTTCCAGTACTGCACTGATTTCTTTTAATGTTAAGTCCTCATAATAATAAAGGACAATAACTTTCTTTTCTTTTTCTGTCAGATACTCTAATGCCTTCACTAACATTGCTTTTAATTCTTGCTTTTCCATTACCTTCTCTGGTTGAGCATAATCTTCACTGGCAATACTTTCTACCTTAACTTCCCCTTGTTCCATATATTCATCTAAGGATACTAGGTTCGATATCTTCGTTTGATTCTGCCAAGTTTCTAGCTCTTCTGTAGTAATTTCAAGCTCTTTTGCCACTTCTTCATCCGTTGCTTGTCGGCCATACATAGTTTCCAATTTCTGATATGCCGCATCTAACCGTTTTTGTTTCTGTCTTAATGTTCTTGGAATCCAATCCATCTTACGGATTTGATCTAAGATTGCTCCACGGATACGAAGAGATGCATAAGTTTCGAATTTGGCTCCCTTTTCACAGTCAAATTTATCTATAGCATCGATTAAACCGAAGGTTCCATAACCAACCAAATCGTCATATTCCACATTATATCCTAAATAAATGCTGAGTCTTCCTGCTACAATCTTTACTAGATTCGCATACTCAATTATGATTTTTTCTCTGATGTCAGGAGTTCTCTTCTTACCGTATTCACCCCATAATTTTTGCTTTGTTTCAGCACTCATAGGCTATCTCTCCCCTGTATTAATTAACCTTCTATTGTAATGTAACTACTGTTTCGTCATTTACTTCTTCTATCGACGCTTCCGTTATTCCATCTTCAGATACTGCTTCTTCTTCTGCTGCTGCCTTAGCGGCCTTCATTTTAATTCGTTCCTGTTCGATATATGCGTCATTAGCAACCTTATTTGTTTTCAAAATGATTTTGCCTACAATTAATCCAATCACGTAAAAAACAATGAGTACACACAATACAATTCCCAGTGTTGAAATCAAATTATATCGATTCACAATACAGGTAATGCTTGCGATGACTCCTGCACATAACGTAACAATCGCAGGTATGTTCTTATTCTTCATAACAACTCCCATCTGTGTGCTCTAGCACGCATAATTGATAGCTTTATAAAAATTAGATTTTTTTTTGAGGCTTCCCAACAGACTTAATTAGTAATTCACTGGATTCTGGATTAAATTCAATGGTTCTACCGTAATTTAGACCGGTATCTTGAGCAAGAATTGGAATCCTTAATGAATTTAATTTTTCTTTTGTAGCTTCTACATTGCGCTCACCAACTCGAAGCATATCATTGTTACTACTAAAAGCAAACATCTGTGCTCCGCCGGCAATTTTCGCAACCAATGAAGAACGAGTAGCTCCAAGTACTAACAGACGTCGTACTAATTCATCAATACCGGTATCTGCAAATTTTGCTATGTTCTCATTGTTTTTTATTTTGGTACTATCAGGCAACATAACATGTACCATACCAGATACTTTTTTCCCTGGATCATATAATACAATTCCAACACAAGATCCAAGACCTAACGTCGTTATACTATCTGGAGGTTTACAAACATTCATGTCTGCCATACCAACTTTTATCATTTCCCCCATATTACACCTACATTCCTAATGAAGTTAAGATTGCGTTATAGGAATCCAGTGTTGGTATTAAAACAAAATATCCGTTAACTTCTAGATCCTTATCACCAAACTCAGTTTCAATTAATAGTGCCTTATCACTTATCTTTCCAAACTCGATTGCCGGTACACTAAGAATTGCTCCTGCCATATCGATTGCTAAATATGGTATGCTAGAGGTTATGGTCATGTTCGTTAAGGTAGATAGCGAAGATAGATATGCTCCAGCAATGATATTTCCAATCTCTTGTAATGCTGATAACTCTAGCTCTGTAAATTCATCTGAAACTTCACACATTCCTTGCATTAACAAGCGTACAATTGCTCTTGCTGGCTCTTGCTCAAGAATGAACATTATCATTCCATCAATATCACCGTCTAGCGTTAGGAGGATACCAACTACTACGTTCTCCGCACCTCCTATGACATCCGATAAATCCTTAAACTCTAGAAGCTCTATCTTTGGAACTTTCATATCTACCTTCGCATTTAGCAGTTTGGATAATGCCGTTGTTGCATTACCAGCACCGATATTACCAATCTCTTTTAATACGTCAAACTGCATAGAATTTATAGTGTTAAAATCTTTATCAGACATAGGTACCTCAATTCCGGCGCATAACGCCTTTCTATAACGTGAGCAGTTTGTGCTAACGCACAAATTGCTCAACTTTTGTTATTTCACATCTGTTTCTCTTTCAATAATAACTGATGATAGATTTAATAATGAAATTAATCCATCTCCATGTTTCCCTACTCCTGCGAGATAAGACGCTTTTTCATCATTTGCACTGCTTGCAATCTTATCCACATTTTCATCATCAATGGTCACTACTTCTTTTACTTCATCAATAATAATTCCAATTGCTGACTGAGGTTCTAACTTGATGATCAAAATACGAGTAGCATTGGTTATTTCATCTGGTTCTAAGCCAAATTTTAATCGAAGGCTCATCACTGGGATAATTTCGCCTCGAATATTGATAACACCTTTAAAATACGGCTGCGCCTTTGGTACTCTCGTAATACGCTGCATTCTTACGATATTATCTACATATTGTATATTAATACCAAACTGTTCATTTCCTAGGGTAACAACAATGTATTGTTTTGAATCATTCCCTGTCACTTTGTTCGTTTCCATACTGCGTCCCCCCTATACCAAAGAATTTACATCAAGAATTAATGCGATTTCACCATCACCTAAGATGGTTGCACCACTTATCATCTTGCTGTTATTGATATATTTTCCGATTGATTTGATTACAATCTCAAGCTGCCCAATTAAGTTATCTACGACAAGTCCTGCAAGTTTGTCACCCTTCTTAACGATAACAACTGTTAAATCCTCAGTTTCCTTAAGGTTTTCTGTCACATCAAGAATCTTATTTAGACGTATTAATGGAATTACATTACCACGTAGGTGAATTACTTCTTTGGACTGTACGTACTTGATTTCCTTCGTTGCTACATTTTCAATTGTTTCAATGCTACCAAGTGGAATCGCATATTTCTCTGTTCCTAGTTCTACCATCAATGCCTGAATGATTGCAAGAGTTAGAGGTAGGCGAATAATGAAGTTACTTCCTTTCGAAAGAGTTGTCTTGGTTTCAATATTTCCACCTAACGTCTCAATCTTTGTTTTTACAACATCAAGACCTACACCTCGACCAGATACATCAGAGATAACTTCAGCAGTTGAAAAACTTGGACGGAATAACAAATCAATAATTTCTTTGTCTGTCATCGCAGCTGCTTGTTCTTCGGTTATCGTACCCTTATCGATGGCTTTATTTTTAATCTTTTCTACATTAATTCCAGAACCGTCATCCCTGACTTCTATTACAACATTATTACCTTCCTGATAAGCATCTAAGAAGATGGAACCAATCTCAGGTTTCCCAAGACTCATTCTCTCTTCATTACTTTCAAGTCCATGATCTGCTGCATTACGGAGAAGATGCATTAATGGATCACCGATTTCATCAATTACTGTACGATCTAATTCTGTATCTTCACCTGTCATGTATAATTCCATTTTCTTATCAAGTTTTTTGGATAAGTCACGGATCATACGTGGGAATCGATTCACTACACTTTCAATCGGTACCATTCGAACCTTCATTACGGATTGATGTAGATTCGTTGTAATTCTTTCTAAGTACTCAATCTGCTCATTAAAACCGCCCATTGCATCTGACTTCGTTTCCGTGCCATTCATAGAAACCAAACCATTTTTCGCAATAATAAGCTCACTCACAAGGTTCATTAAATCATCTAACTTTTCAATATCAACACGAACAGAACGGTTCACAACTGGTTTTGCAGCTTCTTTTTGTTTTGCAGTAGCTGCTGCACTCTTAGCATTATAGGAATTCTTTGATAAGGATTTTTGCTCTTGCTTTGACTCTAATTCATGTAATGTTTCCTCTTTGTGTTCACTCTTTGGAACTATAATTTCTGAGATATCAACACCATTGATTTCAGAAACATTAGAAACAACTTTCTCTACCTTACTCATAGATTCTTTTGTTAATAAGACAACAGAAAAATCTAGATCAAAGCGTTCATCTTCAATATCTTGAACTTCTGGCTTACTCTTAATGATGTCACCTAGTTCTTCTAATGCTTTGAATACTAAAAACGCTCTTGCTGCTTTTAAGATACAGGACTCTTGTATGTATATTGTTAAAGAATACGCATGTCCACCCTCTTCTAACATCTTTTCAACAGCACGTAATTCATGATCTGCAAGAGCAATATCAGCTTGTACTGATTCTTTTAAGTTTGAAACTTCAGCTGCACTTACTACTGATTTATGAGTCTCTTCTTTACTCTCAGTAGCATCTTGTGCAAAAGCTTTTACACCTTCCTCAAGAATACGATTTAAGCTTTTAATGATGTCCTCATTGTCTTCGGTACCTTCATCAGCAGAAGTAATAATACGGTCTAGATAAGATTCTAGTGCATCCAAACCTTTGAATAATACATCCACCAGTTCAGCCTTTACTTTCATTTTACCTGTACGAATTTCAGAAAATACATTTTCCATATCATGAGTAAGTCTTTGCATTCTCTTATAGCCCATTGTTCCAGCCATTCCTTTTAAGGAATGTGCAGAACGGAATATCTCATTTATCGTATCTTCATTCTCAGGTTCTTTTTCAAGAATCAACAATTGTTCATTTAAACTTTGAAGATGTTCCTTTGTTTCATCGATGAAAATCTCTAAATATTGACTTACATCCATCTCATTGCACCCCCACATTCTTCGTTATAGCATCTGCAACCATTTCCAGTGGTACAACTTCATCCACAAGTCCTGACTCGTAGATAACTTTTGGCATACCATAAACAGTACTAGTCGCTTCGTCTTGTGCTATTACGTAAATATTATTTTTCTCAGTCAGTTTCTTAATCCCCTGCGTTCCATCTCCACCCATACCGGTGAGAATTACACAAGTAATATCTTCATAATCTGTATCTACCAAGGATTCATACATGATATCTGCACATGGTTTTAAACCGTTCCGTGCTGCTTCCGTGGTTACAGACAAGGTATAGCCATCTCTTGACTTTACTATCCTTAACTGTGATCCACCTTTTGCTACATATACATATCCTTTTTGGATTAATTCACCATGTTCTGCTTCTTTTACTGTAAGAGCACATAGCTCATTCAATCGAGAAGCCAAGGAATTGGTAAATCCTTCAGGCATATGTTGTACAATAACAATCGGCGCATCTAAATTTGCCGGAAGTTTTGGGATTACTTGATGGAGCGCTTTCGGTCCACCGGTAGAACAAGCCAAAGCAACTATTTTCTTTGCGCTATTTAAAACCCTGACATGGCTTTTTCGTTCTATGAAAGCCTTTGGCTTAGTTATCCGATCATGAGTTTGCGTATTTAATGTCGTTAATACAGTTCTCGTCTTATCCGCTACTTTAAATTCAGTTGGCGGTACCAGCTCTGTTGCAAAGGTAAGGGCTGTTAGTATTTTTTCTTTAAACGCACCATCTTTTGCCTCTATGTAACTTTCTGGTTTTGTTACGAAATCAAATGCTCCAAGCTCAAGGCAACGAATAGTCTCTTTAGCTCCCTCTTTTGCTAGTGTACTAACCATTATGATTTTTAACTTTAACCGCATTTTATTTAGCTGTTCCAACAATTGAATACCATTCATCTTAGGCATATTAATGTCAAGTAGAATTGCATCGTATTTCGTCGGATTTAAAGTAATGAGGTCAAAGCCTTCCAAACCATTTGTTGCAACATCACTTATGCTGAATCTCTTGTCACTTCTAATTATATCAGATATGAGCCTTCTCATAAGTGCAGAGTCATCAATCACCAAAATATTTTTTATCATATCGTACTCCATTCTATTGATAGGCTAGTTTGCACTATAATTTTCCCTGTTCCATTGTAAATGAACTATCAAGTATATCGTCTATAAATTAACTTAAATCTAATTGACGATACACTAGTTTAACCTATTTTCTTTGTTTCGGCGTTTACGTTCTTCTTCGAAGATATAACGTACGATAGCCTCTCTCTCGTCATTCTTAATATTTAAGAAAACAATACGTTTTGCATATATATTTGGAAGATTTTTTGCTTCTGAACAACTAATGACTTTAGCAAAGATAAGAAATTTCTTAGGACCACTTTCCAATGTAAATTTTACTTGTATTATATCATCCTTATTACAAACCTCTTTGGAGTTAAATTTCAAACCACCACCGCTTAAGTCCACCATAAAACCATCTTGCCAAATTTGTGTCTTATTTGTCTGAAGCTTTTCCATGATTTCTTGTATATTTGATTTATTAATGAAGCTGTTTTGCAGCTTTTTTATTTCATCCCATTCATCTTCCGCTAAAACGCGAAAAGACATATCTTGCACTATATCAAGGCGAAAAAATTGCCTTCTTTGCTGCTTTTCTAAATCTGATATAATCTGAATCTGTGCAGCATAAGCGCTCTGAATACGAAATCTTTTTATTACTTTCGCCTTACATTGGTAAAAGCCATTCTTATTATATATGTAAATAAGATAGTATTCTCCGATTTCCAAAGGGATTAACCTACTATTTTCGATTGGGATAGCAATAGATGCATAATCAGCCTCATTTAACTCATATACCACACTTACATGGCGTTTTGATTCATTTATTATATTACCTTGATTGTTGATTTTAACTAATTCTATCTTATCACCAACTGAAGCTATATCTTTAAACATTCTCTCCCTCCCTTTATTATTTATCTTTAGGTTGACATTCCTCTACGTATTAAGCTCGCAAAGATTCGTTTTATTCCCCTAGTTTCATTCGGTATCTTTATGTCACCTTGGTGAATACGTTCTGCCAAGGTATTTATTGCTTTTGCAGCTACTGAATTTGGAAATGCCATTATTATAGGTTTTTGCTGCATAATAGCTTGAGAAACAGCTCTATCCTGTGGTATACCTCCAAGATACTCCATCTCAATATCAAGGAACTTCTTCCCCACTGAATTTAACTTATTATAAATCTCTTTCCCTTCTTCTTCGGTATAAATTCGATTGGAAATTAATTTAATTACAGTTTCCTCTTTATTAAAATTTTCCCTACGATACAGTGCTTTTAAAACAGCATAAGCGTCTGTGATCGAGGTTGGTTCAGGAGTAGTAACTAAAAGGACCTCAGAACTAACAGAAACAAATTCCATTACAAGGTCAGATATTCCTGCCCCAGTATCCACAATGATGATATCTGCCAAATCGTCCAGATAGTCCATCTTCTCAATAAGATACATTATTTGTTCTTTCGTTAATCTTGTTAGTTCTGCAATTCCTGAACCTCCTGAGATAAAACCAACGTTTTGTGGGCCCTGTGTTATAATGTCTTTTAACTCTTTCCCTTGAAACATTAAATCTGCAAGATTATATTTCGGCCTTATACCTAACATTACTTCAATATTTGCAAGGCCAAAATCAGCATCAAGAATTAATACACGATTTCCTAATCGGCTAAGAGCAATTGCTAGATTTAGTGATGTACTCGATTTACCAACGCCGCCTTTTCCACTCGTAATCGTGATAACTCTTGCAGTTCCTCTTGGACGCGTCTGCTGATTCACTAATCTCCTTAACTGTTCTGCTTGATCCATTTATTCATTGCCTCCCAATAATTGCCGTGCAATACTTTGAGCGTCAAGTTTTTCGATATCATCTGGTACGTTTTGTCCAAATGTTGCATAAGACAATGGTGCATTGGTATACATACGAATATTAAAGATATTACCGATACCTATTGTCTCATCAAGCTTGGTAAAAATCAGTCGATAATTTACAATATCGGAATATGTGTCAGCAATGCGAATTAAATCTTTATATTTTGTTGTGGCACTTAATACTAGATATACTTCTCTATCTTCTTCAGGAACAATGTGAACTAATTTATCTATATCGTCTCTTTGTTCCTTACTCTTGTGAGATCTTCCAGCTGTATCAATCAATACAAGATCATAATCCTTAAACTCATCCATTGCTTCCTTCATCTCCGTCTCAGAATAAATAACACGAAGCGGAACATCTAAAATATCTGCATAGGTTTTTAATTGTTCAACAGCAGCAATACGATAGGTATCCGAAGTCATTAACGCTATCTTTGCTTGTTTTTCAACTTTATATGAAGATGCTATTTTAGCAATTGTAGTTGTTTTACCTACACCGGTTGGACCAATAAAATAAATAAACTTCGTTTTACCCCCCGAATATTCTATTGTTTTTGGTTGACCTAATTTTAAGATGATTTTTTGATAAAAGTTTCCAAGGATATAATCAATCGTCGTATCCTTCTTTAACATTGGATCAATCTCAGCTATAACCTGATTTGCATATTTTTCATCTACATCATGCGATATCAGTTGATTGTATACTAACTGAACACAAGAAAAATTCGGGTTTAATTCCTCAACCTTTTTCTTTTCTTTTACTTCTACCTTTTCTTCATGTTTAACCGTTTTGATTAACTGTTCTTCTAACATATTTTGTAGATTATTCAGCTTCTCTTCAATTGCAGATGGTTCTTTTACCAAACCTACTTCTTCTTTCGATTGATTTACATGAAACCCTCGATTAAACGAGCTATTTAATTGAGGGTTGATTCTTATGTTATCGTTCGAAGGAATTTCACCATCATTATGTGCCTGCGTTTCATCAATAGCAGCAGTCACTTCTACAAGAGGCTTGCGAAAAAGTTTAAATATTCCCTTAGGTGATATTGTTTTTATATTCATTACAATTGCATCTTTCCCTAGTTCTTCTTTCGCTAACAGTATAGCCTCTTTTTCCGAAGTAGCCTGGAACTTTTTAATATTCATTATGCAGTCACCATCCCAACTGATTGTAATTCAACATTGGATTCAATTTCATTATACGAAATGACAATTAAATCATTAAAATATTCCTTCGTAAGCTTTTTAAAATACATACGAACGATAGGTGAAGTAATAATAATAGGGTTTTTCCCTAAATTCTCTAATTTCTCAACCTCATCTTTTACTGATTTCATTATACTTTGAGTTTTTTCAGGGTCTATTGCAAGGAAAGCTCCCTGTTCCGTCTGCTTCACACTATTCATAATTTCTTGTTCTACCTTAGGATCAAGTGTTACCACGGAAGTCATCTCATTTGGCCCAAAGTACTTATTAGAAATCGCACGTTTCAGACTTTGACGCACATATTCTGTTAATACATCGGTATCTCTGGTTGTTGGTGCATAATCCGCTAAAGTTTCAAATATTGTTACTAAATCACGAATTGAAATTCCTTCTTTTAATAAGTTCTGTAATACCTTTTGTATCTCACCAACGCCAAGCAATTTTGGAACAAGTTCAGATACTAACGTATGATTTGCTTCGGTTATGTTGGTGATAAGATTTTGAACATCCTGTCTTGTAAGCAGCTCATCCAAATGACCCCTGATAACTTCTGTTAAATGAGTCGCAATAATGGATGGCGGATCGACAACAGTATAACCAAAGGATTCCGCACGCTCTCTCTGACTTTCAGTAATCCATAGTGCTGGTAAGTGGAACGATGGTTCGAAGGTAGGGATACCTGTAATTTCTTCTTCAACATAACCAGGGTTCATCGCCATATAGTGGTCGAATAATATTTCACCTTCACTTAACGGGATTCCTTTAATCTTAATCACATATTGATTTGGATTTAGCTGTATGTTATCTCTAAGACGTATGGTAGGAACAACACAGCCTAATTCTAATGCGATCTGACGTCTGATCAAAACAACTCGATCTAAAAGGTCACCACCTTGATTTACGTCAGCAAGTGGTATAATACCATAACCAAATTCTAATTCAATTTGATCAACCTGAAGTAAGGAAACCACATTCTCTGGTCTACGAATTTCTTCCCCAGATTGTTCTTCCGTGGAGGCTTCTTCTTCAATACTAGCAATTTTAACCCTCTTATCAATCACTCTTCCACAGAATATGAACATTGCGCCATAACCTGCAAATACTATGAATGGTAATGGAGTGACGATACCTAAAAATGTTAATGCTCCACCTACCATATATAATACTTTTGGTATTGAAAAGAGCTGTTTCATTAAAAGATCGCCAATATCAGCCTCTTTACTAACCTTTGTAACAACAATACCTGTTGCTAATGATATCATTAAGGAAGGTATCTGGCTAACTAAGCCATCACCTATGGTTAGAATTGCATACTTACTAAATGCCTCTCCCGCAGGTAATCCTGCTTTCATCATTCCCATGACAGTACCACCTATCATGTTAACTACGGTTATAATTAAACCTGCAACAGCATCTCCTTTTACGTACTTTGTCGCACCGTCCATAGCTCCAAAGAAATTAGATTCTTCTTGTATCTTTTCTCTTCTCTCTCTCGCTTGAGCATCTGTAATAGCTCCCGTGTTTAAGTCCGCGTCAATCGCCATCTGCTTACCAGGCATAGCGTCAAGAGTAAAACGAGCAGTTACTTCGGATACACGTTCAGAACCTTTATTGATAACTATAAACTGAATTATAATTAAAATTATAAAAACGATTACACCGATGATAACATCGTCCTGTCCTACGAATCTACCAAATTGGGTAACAACGGCTCCTGGATTTCCACTCGATAAAATTAACTTTGTTGAGGAAACATTTAATGAAATACGAAAGACCGTTGTAAAAAGCAGAATTGTTGGGAAGGTCGACATATTCAGCACTTCCTGCGAAAAAAGTGCATTGAATAATATAATCATCGAAATCGAAATATTCAATGCTAAAAGAAAATCGAGCAGTGTGGCAGGCATTGGAACGATTAAGAATATAATAGATGAGATAATAAATAAGCCAATACCTAAATCTGTTTTTTTCATCTTTACTGCCCCCCCCTTCCTTTCTATGTTTTTAATGAATATACATAAGCCAATACTTCAGCTACCATCTGATAAAGTTCTCCCGGAATCTCAGACTCAATATCAACATTATAGTAGAGCATTCTCGCCAGTGGCTTATTTTCAACTATCGGTATCTCATTCTCCTTCGCTATTTCTTTAATTTTCGCAGCAAGTAAATCTGCGCCTTTTGCAATTAGAATTGGAGCTTCGGATACTTCTTTATCATATTTTAACGCACATGCAAAGTGTGTAGGATTCGTAATTACAACGTCTGCTTCCGGTAATCTCTGCATCATACGTCTTTGAGAAGCTTGTCTCATTTTTTGTTTGATTTTACTCTTAATCTGAGGATCTCCTTCAGATTGTTTGAATTCATCTTTAATCTCTTGTTTTGTCATTCGCATATCTTTCTTAAACTTAATCTTTTGATAAATAAAGTCTGCTAAACCTACAACAATAAACAAGACACTAATTTTAATACCTAAGTCAAGTACGATGCTACCAATGTAGGCAATAACTACTTCCAGGTTTCCCATCTCATAAAGTAAGTATAACTTGCCTAATTCATCTTTTAATGCGTTATATACAATATAGATGATGATACCAACTTTTATAATTGACTTCACTAACTCCATGATTTTATCCATGGAAAGCATCTTTTTAAAACCACTCAGTGGATTTATTTTATTGAATTTAGGTTGTAGCGGTTTTCCTGTTAATTTCCACTTTACCTGAAATATATTAACGACGAAAGCTACTACAACACCTGTTATAAAAACTGGAAGACAAATTAATAGGATATTGATTCCCATCTGATTCATAAGTTTTGAACCAATTTGATAGGTCATTTCTTCTTTCGCAAGTGTTTCAATCTCCTTATACGATTTAGAAAAAGCATCCAGAAATCCACCCGCAATGTAACCAGAAAACAACTTTATAACCATAAAAAGTGCTAATAATCCTGAGGCTGTAATTAAATCTTGACTTCTGGCAACCTGACCTTCTTTACGTGCGTCTTCCAGCTTTTTGGTCGTTGCTTCTTCTGTTTTTTCGCCACCGGGTCCTTCTTTTGCGAAGAACTGAAGACGGTAAGCAACATAAAATTTGTTATTCTCTGGAATCACCAACGCATTCCCTTACCTTTCATCATTTTAAAAAGGAGATTGCACTCTTTAACATTCCCATCATCTCTGTAAAAATAAAATCTGCAACTGACGGTATCATCAAAGTCATAAACAGTAAGACGATAAACCCGATCAATACTTTTAACTGTAAACCAATAACAAACATATTCATCTGCGGCGCCACCTTAGCTAATATAGCTAATACCACATTAACGATTAACATAGACGCAAAAATCGGTAATATGATTCGAAAAGCAATGACAAAAAAGTCAACGACAAATTGTACCATTACAGTGTAAATTAACGGGTTTAGTTTTGCTCCACCAACCGGAATTACCTGATAGGAGTCAACAAGTGCTTTTATAATATAATGATGCATATTCGTTATTAATAAGAATAGCATTACTGCATAATGATAGAAATTTGCAGTAATTGTAACCTGGGCATTTGAAATCGGATCAAATTCATTCACCATCGAAAATCCAATTTCCATATCCATCAATTGTCCTGCAAGAGAGAGAATCTGAAAACATATATTAGAAAAGAAGCCCATGATAGCTCCAGCTAATGCCTCTCCTACAATAACAATTGCAAAACCAATCACACCTTCGTAAACTAATTCCGAATAGGGTATTGTTTGATTTAATATAATGGCTAACGTTAGGGATAGCCCAATCTTAACTTTCTGCGGTACATTCTTTAAACTAAAAAATGGTCCTGTATAAATGAACGCAGATATCCTCACCAGTATCACAAAAAAGAAAACTAACTGTTCTACAGGTATTACCATACCATCACCTGTCACTGTATAAAGTAACGGAAGTTATCCGCTAAATATAGAAAATATTCCGTTATATTTTTCATAATCCAATTACCACATAACATAAGTACTAGAAATACTCCAATTAATTTTGGAACAAAAGTGAGGGTTTGTTCTTGAACAGAAGTAACAGTCTGCAAGACGCTTACCACAAGTCCAATTACAAGTGAAGTAATCAACATCGGAGAAGATACTTTGATAATTAAGAATAATGTTTGACGAAGTAGTTCCACCAATAAATTTTCATCCATACACTATCCCTCCTTTCAGTAAAAGCTTTTGATTACTGAACCAATAATTAAATTCCAACCATCTGCCATAATAAATAATAAAATTTTAAATGGCATGGAAATCGTCGTAGGTGGAAGCATCATCATACCCATGGACATCAAAGTGGATGCCACTACCATATCAATGATTAAGAATGGTATGTAAATCAAGAAACCAATAATAAATGCTGCTCTTAGTTCACTTATGATAAATGCTGGAATTAACGCTGTGGAAGGAACATCTGCTCTGTCGTTAACTTCTGTGACCCCAGCGATATCAAGAAACAGTTGCATATCTTTCTCGTTGGTCTGATCAAACATAAAATCTCTGAGTGGCTCCATACCTTGCGTAAATGCTTGCTCTTGTGTAATTTCTCCCTTTGACAAAGGCTGGACTGCATTGGTATTAATGTTAGTAATTATTGGTGACATTATAAACAACGTCAAAAACAACGCCAGTCCAATTAAAACTTGATTCGGAGGAGTTGTCTGTGTTCCTAAGGCAGAACGAACAAAGTGAAGCACTACGATAATTCTAATGAATGAGGTTAACATAATTAGTATTGATGGTGCTAACGTAATCAATGTTAAGATTAGGAGCATCTTTAGCGTTGCTGAAAGTGACCCAGTCCCATCACCAGAGTTGAAAGAAAATGAAATATCGTTATTATTTTCTCCCTTATTAGAATTTGTGGTAGCTGTAGATTCCTTTGTTGTTCCATTCACCTCGGAGGCGTATACTTTTTTTGGAGCAACACAAAAAAAGGTTAATACTAACGCCATAATGACGAAAAGCCCAGTAAGGAAAATCTTCTTATCGTTAAGATTACATTTAGACGTCATAGGATATCAACCTTTTCCATTTGTTTTATTTTTTCCTGTCAATTCTGACAAGATCTGCTTAAAGTTTATCTCTTTCTTCACCTCAGTATCTTCCTTAAACTTTAGTTCGTCTTCGGAAAGTTCAGCGATGAAGGTGATATTTTCTTTTGTAATCGATATCACAACATAGCGTGTGCCAATCTGAACTAGTTGCAAAAACTTATTTTGCGTAATTCGGTATGTATCAATCACTTTAAAATTACTATGTTTTACTTGTTTCAGTTGCTTATTTGCAACAAATTTAGTTGTCAAATAGCAACCGATTACAATAAAGCTAAACAACAGAAGCAATCCAATCAACTCTAACCAACTCTTGTTAGAATTATATCCTGATCCTGGTAGAGACGAATATGCCCCTGTTGCAAGTATTATCTGAAAAATGGAATACATTATCCTATCGCCTTCTTAACCGCCTCAAGTACACGATCCGCTTGGAAAGGTTTTACTATAAAATCTTTTGCTCCTGATTGAATGGATTCTATCACCATTGCTTGTTGTCCCATCGCAGAACACATAATCACTGTTGCATTTGGATCTACTGACTTAATCTTCTTTAATGCTTGAATACCATCCATCTCTGGCATTGTGATATCCATCATAACCAAATCAGGCTTTGTCTCATTGTACCTCTCAACAGCTTTTAATCCATTCTCTGCTTCTCCCGCTACGGAATAACCATTCTTTGTAAGAATATCTTTAATCATCATTCTCATGAAAGCTGCATCATCACAAATTAAAATACTTTTTGCCATAACTTTGTTTCTCCTATTCTTTGATCTGTAATAGCCGTATACAATTATATAGCAAGCCGTATTCCGGCGCTATATAATTGTATTACTTATTTAATAATATCTGTAACTCGAATACCAAATGCTTCTTCGATTACAACTACTTCACCCTTGGCGACATACTTTCCATTTACTAAAACGTCAATTGGTTCACCGGCTAGTCGATTTAATTCTACAATAGTTCCGGGTGCAAAATCAAGTATTTCCCGAATAGATTTACTTGTTCGACCAAGTTCTACTGTAACCTCCAAAGGTACATCCAATAACAAATCAATATTCTCTGTCTGTAACAGAGGACTACCTGTATTAACAAAAGGTTGAAATTGTGCAGGTGCGATATTCACATTTTGCACCATACCTTGAGGTACTTGTTGCATACTCATCCCAGGCATAGCCATTCCTTGAAGTGACATTCCTTGCATCTGCGCCATCTGTGGCTGCATTTGTGGTGTTTGCATATTCATATTCTTTCCTATATCTTGAGTAAATGAGTTGTTGTTAGAAGTTTCTACTGGATCAGGTGTTACTGTCTTTTCTTTTTTTGGTTTAGAATATCCATCCGCTGCATTCGTTTCCGTCTCGGTATATTTCATGAATTGTTCATATAATTCTCTTGCAAAATCAAATGGATATAATTGCATTAATTCACTATCCACTAAATCACCAATCACCATACGGAAGGATACTTTCACAAAACGACTCTTTAAAAACTCTGCGATATCTCCCCCATCAATAACCTCAGGGATATCTACTATACTTGCTACTGGAGGAGTGATGTCTACTTTTTTCTCTAACATAGAAGAAAGAGAAGTTGAAGCTGAACCCATCATCTGATTCATTGCTTCACTAATTGCACTTAGGTGCAGTTCTGTTAAATCACCCTCACTATTTAGTCCATCTCCACCCATCATTAAGTCGGTGATGATTTTTACATCCTTTTCTTTTAAGACTAAGATGTTGTTTCCATCTAAGCCATCCTTATAGTAAATCTGAATAAAAACACATGGGCGATCATACGCTGACAATAAATCCTCCCACTCAGCATAGCATACTTTAGGAGTTGTAATTGTTACTTTTTGGTTTACCAGGGAAGAAAGTGTTGTTGCAGCTGTCCCCATACTGATATTAGACATTTCTCCTAATGCATCTATTTCAGAATCCGTGAGTGATTCGAGATCAGCAGCGGTTTCTACATTTTCGGTACCCATGCCATTTAATAGAGCGTTGATCTCTTCTTGAGATAACATACCATCCATCGATCTGCTACTCCTCTCTTATTATAGTTGAAATTTTTACTGCATAAGAATCCGATGACGCGCCAGGCAAGGCTGTAAATTTTTTGATATTCCCTACATAAACACTAAGTTCATCGTCAATCTTTCGATCCAGTTTAATAATGTCACCTTTTTGCATGTTAATTAACTCATTCAACGATATACTACTTTTACCTAGTACTGCTTTTACTGGTATTCTAGCTCTTGAAATTGCAGTTTCTATGAATTCTTGATAATTAGAATCGCCTTTCTCCTGCATTGTAGAGTACCAGTATTTCGTATTTAACTTGTCAATTATAACTTCCAAGCAAGCATATGGAAGGCAAACATTCATCATACCCTCAATATTTCCAATCTTTATGTTCAATGTTACAATTGAGGCCATGTCACTTGGTGATATTATCTGCGCAAATTGTGAGTTTGTCTCGATACGAATCAATCTAGGGTTTAGTTTCACAACATTCGCCCAAGGTTCTGCCAAAATATTTGTCATTACTGTAAAGATTCTCTCGATTATTACCAACTCAATTTCAGAAAAATCTCTAGATTTTTCAAGTGGATTACCACTACCTCCAAGCATACGGTCGACTATTGCATAGCCAACATTCTCTGCTAATTCAATTATTATATTTCCCTCCAGCGGAGCGAAATCTATGATACCAAGCAAAACAGGGTTGGACAGCGCATTGGTAAATTCTTGATACACAACAGCTTCCGAGTTAATAACCTCAACTTGTACATTTTTTCTAAGATACGCTGGCAAATGTGTTGACAATAATCTGCCATAATGTTCGAATATAATATCAAGTGTTCTAAGGTGTTCCTTCGAAAACTTTGAGGGACGGTGGAAATCATAATTCTTTACTGCTTTTTCACCCGAATCCCTAAATTCATCTGCATCAAGTTCACCACTGCTAAGTGCAGCCAACAGATTGTCTATTTCGCTTTGGGATAATACATCACCCATCGTTTAGCCTCCCAACCTCAAGAAATCTGTTTTATTCACTAACAAAGTCACTAAATGATACACTAATAATGAAATCAGAGCCAAAAACATCATTTTGAAGTACTTTTAATACATCTGCTTTAATATTCTCTTTATTCTCTTGCACTTCATTAATTGTGTACTTTTCAACTTCGGTGCGAATCACTTCTTTGATTCTACCCTCATTTGCCTCCACTAATGGGTTCATCTTACTGTAATCCTTATGACTCTTATTTAACACAAGAGACCACTTAACAACGGCAAAGTGTGATTTATTGTCACCTGGCACCTTCTTAAGATTGATAGTTAAACCAGTAGTTTCGGTAGGCTTATAAGTATCGATATCACCGATTGAAACTTTATCTTCCTTCACTACTACATTTTCAAGTTCCAGATCAACTGTTTGTGCCACCTTTGTGATTAAATGGTTTGTTTGTTTTACATTCGGTAGAAATACAAACAGCATAACTATCATTAAAGTCATATTAATTAATGTAGTAGCAAGTATAATTATCGTTAAGATATTCTTTTTCATAGGAAATACCTTGCCTTTCATATTTCTTTAGTCTGCCTAGATGATTTAAGGCTATCTTAGTTTGTATTTAGAGAATTATAAATTCTAATCTCGATACGTCTGTTTTTGGATCTTCCTGCTTCACTACTATTGTCAGCGATTGGATCATATTCTCCTCGACCAATCCATTCGATATTGGATGGATCAATTCCTTTCACATCGATTAAGTACTCTGCAGCATTGATTGCTCTCGCTGAAGATAATTCTTTATTGCTGCGATATATTCCAGAAGTTACTGGTACATTGTCGGTGTGTCCAATTACCGAGATTCGATATCCTTTATATGTTTTTAAGATGTCACCAACTTTTGAGAAGATAGGAAGCGCCTCACTTTTAAGCTGTGCTTTACCAGAATCGTAAAGTAAGGAACCGCTAATATTGATTAAAACGTATTGACCGCCTGTTTTGTCTGTCTCAATATCCAAATATTTATCTAGGTTATATTGACCACTCATCTCAGTAATATTCTCATACATTTTTTCAGTTTCAGCTTTATTCGCTTCTGTTAGGAGCTGCTTTAGCTCATCAATTTTTTCTCCGTCAACACTATCTATGGTTTGTCCCATATTAGTGAAGTACTGATTAAAATCATTCAATTGTGAAACTCCCATATTGATTAATTGACCATCTCCAATAGAGGAATGCCCTCCACTAAAGATACTAAAGCTACTGGATAAGGAAGCTGCAACCTGGTCAAATTTTTCTTGATCTACATTAGAAAAAGCAAATAATAACACGAAAAAGCATAACAGAAGGTTCATCAAATCTGCGAACGTATTCATCCACAATGGTGCTCCTGCTGAAGCCTCTTCCGTTTTCTTCTTTCTAGCCAATCGCTTCACCACCTTCTTGTCCTACTAACTCACTACGTTTTGCAGGGGACAGGAAGGATTTCAATTTTTCTTCAATTACTCGAGGGTTCTCACCTGCCTGAATTGACAGTAAGCCTTCCACCATAACTTCCTTCATCATAATTTCACTTGCATTGTTTGATTTTAATTTATTTGACACTGGAAGACAAATCCAGTTCGCCAACATGGAACCATAGAATGTAGTAACTAATGCTACCGCCATATTAGGACCAACGGAAGCAACATCCTCCATTTTACCAAGCATGTTAATCAAACCGATCAAGGTACCGATCATACCCCAAGCAGGACCCATAGCACCAAGATTATCCCAAAAACCAATAACTGACTTATGACGTTCTTCAATACAACCAAGTTCAGTTTCCAGGATACTTCTTACCAATTCCGGATCTGTTCCGTCAACGATGAGAAGAACTCCCTTTTTCATAAATTCATCTTCAATACTGTTTGCTGCTTCTTCAAGTGCTAACAATCCTTCTTTTCTAGCAACATTAGATAAAGTGATGATGCTTTCAATTGTTTCCTTCTCATTGGAAGGAAGCGGCTTTAATATTAAAGCAAAACTCTTTAAACCATTGAAAAATTCAGCAAAACTAGGACTCATAGCTAAAACTGTAAAGAACGCACCACCAAAAGTAATTAAGACTGAGTCTCTATCTACGAAAGCCATAATCGCTGAGAAACCATCCCCTATTGTGATACCAAAGATAACAAGGATCATTGCTAACACTAAACCAACTACGGATGCTAAATCCAAAAAAACCACCCACCTATCGTAAAATATTCAACTTCTATTGCTTATAGAAACTTTAAAACTTTGAAATCTTTATAAAATTTTTATATCTTCAGCACTTATAGTGCTTTTTTTCAAAATTACTTTTTTAGAAATTATTCGTCATTACCCGATATTGTCTGACAGAAAACTTCTTTTTTATACAATTTTACTAAAGTTACAACATTTTGTCTACTTTCTTTTACGAATATTTTCTTCCCATTCACTAAGGTAATTACCGTATCCGGAACCTCCTCTATGATTTCTATTAACTCACAATTTAGCGTAAATGGTATATCATTTAACCTAGTCAGATTAATCATGATATCCTCCCTTCCCCATTAGAACTTCCTGCATCCAAAGCCGTTACATCAGACACAGGAAGTTAAATAAATCTTACACTGAATACATGCTTACTCAGTAGGCTGGAAGTTTGTGCCGAGGATTACGCAGGCACAAACTTTCGTGTAAAGCTTTAGAATTTCTTAGGCGGCGTCTTTTGGTGCCTTAGAAATTCTCTTTACACTTATCTCTTCAAATTAATTAACTCCTCTAGAAGGGTATCTGAGGTTGTTATTATTCTTGAATTTGCCTGGAAACCTCTTTGTGTTGTTATCATTTCTGTAAATTGCTGTGAAAGGTCAACGTTCGACATTTCAAGTACACCTGTTATGAACTTACCACCGGATGATGTGATGTCCTCACCAACACCGTTAAATTCTCCAGAGTTTGGTGTTGCAGAGAACATATTATTTCCTATCGCTTCTAATCCAGCTGGATTAGAGAATGTTGCAACAACAACTTGTCCTAGTAATTTACGGTCTCCATTGTCATAAGTACCAAAAATCATACCCTGTTGGTCAATAGAAATACCTGACATATTACCAGCTGCCTTACCTGCACCAGTTCCATCAGCTTTTGCTCCCTTAGTGGACTCTACTGTTGTTGTACCACTGTTGTTGTACATAGTAATGGAAGAGAAATCAATATTAACATCCTTAAATGGGTCAGGATCAGCATTTACCTTAAACTTAATGCTGGTAGCATTGTCTGCATCATCACCTACGCTAACGAAGTTACCATTTGCACCATTGAATTTAAGGTCGATTTCATCACAATCTACTTCTATCGTTCCATCATCATTAACTGTGACAGAACCAGTACCATTACCAAAATTAAAGTCTGTAATGTTTGAAGCCTCGTATGTAATATCACCAGTGTCTGGATCAACTACTTTCTTAGCGAAGATAGAATCACCTTTTTTATCATAGATATTTTGAATGGTCACCTTATAATCACTCTTAGAATCTTCACTTTGCTTGATCTTAACTTCTGCAGTGTAGCTATTACCTAAATTATCAAAGAAAGACATGTTCACAATACGTCCTGTCGATGATGTTAGGTTTGTATCCATACTATCGATGTTTCCGTGAAGATAGATATCAGTGGTAGCTTCTGGTGCAGAATAAAGATTCTCCGGCGACATAATACGAAGCGGTGAAACTGAACCTGGTACCGTCTTTCTTGGATCCTCTCTACTTGGCTGCCATCCCATTACGGTTGCACCAGTTGGTGTACATAAAGTACCTGCTGCATCTACGTTAAAAGAACCTGCTTTGGTAAAAAAGTTACCTACACCGTTATTTACTACAAAGAAACCATCTCCCTCAATCATCAAATCGAAAGGATTGTCTGTTCTTTGAGAACCACCGGTTTTTGTAATGCTTGCTGTAATGGATGCAAGATTTGCACCAAGTCCAATCTGCATTGCGTTTGTACCAGCTGTTCCAGTATTTGGGTTAGGACCAGAAGCACTTTTGGTTGTCTGATATAAAATATCAGAAAATGTTGCAGAACTTGCTTTAAAGCCTACTGTGTTAACGTTTGATATATTATTACCAATAACGTCCATCTTGGTCTGGTGAACTCTAAGTCCTGATACACCAGAATATAATGATCTCATCATAAGAAAAAACCTCCTACTAGGTGAATGTGATTAGTTTCTGTCAATCCACTAATATCGCTTCCCGAAGGTCCAGCGATTCATTCACATCTTTACATTATTACTGCACCGTCAATGTTAGTAAATACTCTATCATCTCCATCATTCACTGCAGTTACTACGGTATTATTTTTAATGTTTACAATAAATGCGAGATTGTCCACCATGACTAACGACTCTTTGATTCCTTTTTCACTTGCCATTTTCGCTCCTGATTGTAACCGTTCTAATTGAGAACTTGTTAAATCAATATTTCTACTTAATAGGCGCTCATTCGCATGTTTTGAGAATTTAAGTTCCTCATCCTTTGTGGTAGATTGTTGCTCCAATAAGATTTCTTCAAAGCTCTTACCACTCGGCAATATGGAGGATGTCGTTTGCTTATTACTTCTTGGCAGATACCTACTTGCTGCCTGCTCGATGGAGGTAAAGTTTTTATTTATTTGATTCATACTTTTCCTCTTTTCTGCGCTGCTGAAAAGATAATAAATATTATCAAGTTCGTGTGCGCAGCGTAGACACAAACTTACTGAGTGAAAATAATTTACTTTTCTGGTGAAAATGTTTTTCTTTCGGTGAAAATTATTTACTTTTAGTGAAAATGTTTTACTTTCAGTGAAAAAGCTTTACTTTCACTACTGTCGGCGACAAAAATAAGCTGCTTGTTCCACTTATACTAACGTATCTTCTATCTCACCATTTTCATCATTTCCAGTATTCTCGGATTCCTTATTCTCTTCTCCTGATGGCATACTTGTCACTCCAGAATTTACAACCTTAATATGAACCTGATCGGATACTGTAGTATATAAAGCATCATTAAATACAATTGCAGGTTTATATTCTCCGTTTGGTAACGCAGATAAGATATCTTTACTAATTGTAAGTTTATTACCATTCAGTGATACATGTTTTGAATCAAGAATAAGATTGTTAATGATAACAGCAACTTGATTTGCTACTGTTTCGCCTTCTCCAAGGTTAACTTCAAATGTAAGATCACTTGGCTTGTTAGCATCAAATTCAAAGTTTACCTTATCAGGAACCTTTGGTCTACCCTGTTCAATAATATAGTTCTTATCAACAACGGTATACAGCTGACTCATATCATATAATTCGCCATTTACAGAAAGCTGCACTTTTGATTTTGACATATTGATAAAATCAACGGTTCCACTGATATAAGTTGTTCTTCCATTACTGTCTGTAGCATTCAAGATAACATCTTTTCCAACCAACGAAAATGCTTGTGATTTATCAGTTGAAGCTGTTAAGTTTTGCAATTCTTCTAGTTGTGAAAATGTTGCTAACTGAGAAACAAATTCGGTATCAGTACTTGGATTTAAAGGATCTTGGTTCTGCATCTGACATACTAATAATTGTAAGAATGCGTCTTTACCAAGCTCGGAAGATCCCAGTTTCGTTTTGTTTGTTGTTGTAATGGCGGTATTCGTTTGTTCTAAAATACCTTCTTTAACACTACCGATAATTTCTGCCATATTACCCTTTCTGCAAGTTAAGCTGAGGTATCAAAGTTTGAACCAGATAAAACATTCAAATTCTCATTTTCCTCTTCTTCCACTGGAATATCTTCTAAACTATCCAATCGAAGAGCTTTATTTGTTTTTGCTTTTCCTTGCTCACTGTTTTTATTTTCTCCATTCATTTGGCTACTTTGTTGAAATGAAAAGTTAGCTATAGTAACTTCAATTTCTTCAACTTTTAACCCTTGTGCCTCAAGATTTTCTTTTAGCACTTGAATCTGGCTTTCGATTGCTTCTTTCGCAACCTGATTTTGAGTTATGAATGAAGCAGTTAAAACGCCTTCTTTGGAACTTATGTTAAGTTGCACTCTTCCAAGATGTTCTGGATTTAACATCATATCCATAGATGTTTGCGATGGTTTAATTACTACTTTTATTTGTTCGACAATCTGATTTGTTATATCACGCAGCTCCTGAACTGTAGTTAATTCATCAGAAAAATCTGTTCTTGTTGTAACTGTCTGAGTTAACTGATTTAAAAACTGTTCCCCTGATGTTATTTGCTTCTCTGGTGTTTGATCCTTCTTCTGACTATCTGTGGATTGCTTCGTAATACCTTCATCTGAGTGTTTTACCGCAGTAAACTCAAAGTTAACAGAAGTTTCTTCCTTCGAATCTACATCATCCCTTTGTTCCTGTACTTTGACATTGTTATTACTAATACCCTCTACAGGTTTCTCAGTATTCATATCATCCTCGGATTGTCCTAGAATAGTTGCAAATTCTTTCTCCATGTTTTGTAGTGCTAAAACATCCTCTTGCTTAATTCCACATTGATCCATAATTTGATCAAGTGAGTCCAATAACTGATTTAATGACTGATTTAAATTTTCATCGGTCAAAAGAATAGTGATATCTTCAGTACCAGCACTAGCAAGGGTTAATTGCTTTAAACTCTCAGGATTTAATAAATCCAGCATGGAAATCCCCAGAATACTCATAAATTCGGTTAATTCTTCTTCGGTAATGGAAAGAGTCTTAAGAATTGTTTCCTTTACTTCCTCCACAGCTTTCGTAATACTATCTGTTTGATTCGTTAAATCTTGCTTCTCTGTTTGACTAGTCACCGAATTTGTATCGGAAGTATTACTCTCTTTAGCCACAGGTACCTTCGTAGCTTCATTATTAACTACTGTTGTATTATCCTTCGGTGCTATTTTAGTATTATCCTTTGATACTTTCGTAGAAGAGCCTTTATTCTTATCTTGAAAAGTAGTTTTAACTGGTTCTGCCTTTGACTTCGCCTCAGTGCTTCCCTGTAACATCTTATCAAAAGACATCGTCTTTGGGCTATTCGTAGTCTTACCTTCAAAAGCTATAGAGCTTAGTAAACTTGCAGTATCTACTCCACCTATTGATTGCATCTGCATCGTGTTCCTCCTTTCTTACATTTTTATTTATGTTAAGCTTATTAAGCTTTAGCTCAACAAGCCGTTGCTTGTTTTGCTTTCACCATGTCTTGCATTCGCGTATCAAACTATTGCTTGTATGCTTTCGCTAGTCATGCTTTCGCGTATCAAACTATTGCTTGTCTTGCTTTTGCTTTTGCTTATTAAGCTTTTCATACCGTATAAAATACCTTAGATTTTTACGCTAATATCTTAATTTGTTAAACTTGCCTTTATACTATTTAGCTTATCTTCATCCATGTCAGCCATTTTTTTGAATATTTTCGCTGAATAGAGCTTATTCATCTTATCAAAGATAGCTGCACTTTCATCTGCTTTCATGCTAAGTAATACTTTTGCGGTCCATTCAATATCTGCTGTCATCTCCTCAATTACTTGAGCAGCTTGAGTAGGTTTCATCGTTTTGATAATTTTTGCTTTCTCTATAATGCTAGCATCATATTGCAATTGTTCTAATACCAAACGGTAAATTTCTTCTGCTGTTGATGGGTTGATTTCTTCGTAGTATTTTTTATATTCTTCAATACTCGGAGCCTTGTTATTAAAAACAACGTTTTTATCAAATGCCTTTACTCGATTCTCAAAAGCAAGAACATTATCTTCAAATACTTTTAATCTTGCAACTTCAGCTTCTAATTGTGCATTCCTATCCGTGTATGTTTTACTCGATTGTAATGCAGTATCTAACTCAACTTCTAGTTCTTTAATTCGGTTAACCGCATCTGTAATACTTTCATAAGGATAATTTTCTTCCCATATCAGCTGTTCTTCCGTAACCGGAGGCAATAACATTTTCAATATCGGAACATTCTTGAATGACGGACGCAATGAAGTACCGATGCCACCAACATCTAAGCGTAACAATACTCCTAAGAGAAGAAGCCAGATCAACATAATACCAACAACCACAAGAATCGTTGCCAGCGTACCATTTGATTTTTTCTTCTTATCCGACTCATCACGTTTCTTTCTTGCCATTATACGTTCTCCTTTACTTTCTTGCCGTATTGGAAGCTGACTAGTTCATCAATTTCCTTCATTTCTTCCCCCACATATTCTTTGATATAACCTTCAAAGGCGTTTTCTCTAAGTTTATCATGGGTTTTTCGTTCAATCATTGCATCCTTAAGTCTTTGCATCGCTAACTCTACCGCTTGCTCTGCTTTTACAACAGCCTTACTTTGCTGCTTTATAAACTGCTTCATTGACTCTATCGCATCTTCTAATCTTCGAATATTTGCAATGTTAAGTGTCGAAGACATAGCTTCCTTTATCTGAAATTCATAGGAATCTTTTCTCTCTACTAACTCCATTAACTTATGCTCTTCTTCCATTAATTTAGCTTTTGCAATACCATAATTATTTTTTTCTTGCTCTTCTAGCTTATTTTTTATGTTTAATATACTTTGCATCGGATAGACGAACTTCTTCATAACTGTCCTCATTCCTGCTCACACATTCATGCGTGTGCTTTTCTGCGTATCCTTCGTTTGTATTTTTTAGCAAACACAAAATTATTCAATTTTATCTGATTAATCTTCGAATATACTTTCTAATTTATGAATGGTATCCTCAAAATCCGCTTTATCATCAACTTGTTGGCATAAAAACTCATTAACCTGTTCAATCTTTCTCATGGAATAGTCAATATTTTTGTTTGTACCAGGTTTGTAGGCTCCGATATTTATCAAATCCTCTGCATCCTGATATGTTGCCAATACCATTTTTAACTTACCTGCAAGTTTTTTATGTTCCGAAGTTGCAATTGCACTCATAACACGAGAGATACTTGCCAATACATCGATTGCTGGATAATGATTCTTTTGCGCCATTTTTCTAGAAAGCACAATATGTCCATCTAAGATACCTCTTGCTGTATCAGTAATTGGCTCATTAAAATCATCACCATCTACTAAAACAGTATAAAGCCCTGTAATAGAACCTTTGTCACTATTACCTGCTCTTTCTAGAAGCTTTGGCATCTCAGAGTAAACACTTGGAGGATATCCTCTCGAAACAGGTGGTTCTCCACTGGCTAATCCAATTTCTCTTTGGGCCATTGAAAATCTTGTTAACGAGTCCATCATTAACAAAACATCTTTTCCTTTGTCTCTAAAATACTCTGCTATCGCTGTAGCAGTTTTCGCTGCCTTTTTTCGTATAAGAGCTGGCTTATCCGAGGTTGCAATTACTAAGACAGAACGCTTCACGCCTTCCGGTCCTAGATCCCTCTCGATAAATTCTTTTACTTCCCTACCACGCTCTCCGATTAATGCAATTACGTTGATATCAGCTTTCGTATTCCTTGCAAACATACCAAGTAATGTACTTTTTCCAACACCACTACCTGCAAAGATACCAATACGCTGCCCTTTTCCTATCGTTAACAAGCCATCAACAGCTCTAACCCCGAGTGATAATACCTCTCCTATCAATTCCCTGTCCATAGGATCTGGAGCTTTTGCATCAACAGGATAACTTTCACTTAACGAAAGAGTGCTCATATCCATGGGATTTCCTAAACCATCTAGCGTTTGACCAAGCAATTCATCACCGACTTTTACAAGCAATGGTTCTTTTTTGTTTAATACCATACTACCAACACCAATACCTGTGATGTCATCGTATGGCATAAGCAAAAGTTTATCGTCTCGAAAGCCAATTACTTCTGCCTTCACTACTATGCTTTTGTCTTGTGAAATAATTTCGCAAAGGTCATTAACACTGGCGTCAGGCCCGATAGATTCCACCGTTAGTCCAACTACCTTTGTTACCTTACCCAAACGGTTTGCATATGATTTCATTAGAAGTTCTTCATACTTGTTAAAATCTATCATTATAAACTCCATTCTGTCACAATTCTGCACACTTGAAATCATGTCTGTTTAGTAGATATATGTGCCGAAGAAGAAGCAGGCACAAGCAATGCATGAAATTCTATTCACACTTCCAAACATGCCCGCTTAGTAGGCCGGATATATGTACCGAGGATTATGCAGGAACATATATCCGTGTGAAGTTTTAGAATTTCTTAGGCGGCGTCACTTGGCGCCTTAGAAATTCTCTTCACACTTACCTGCCAGTAATTTCATGTCAGTCATTAAATTCTTTAATTGGACATCCAAACTACAATCAATGACACGACTATCTGTCTCTATTAGACACTGACCTTTGTTAAGAAGACGATCCTCCACAATTTCAAGTTCCGTATTCTCTTTCAGTTTCGAGGCAATTTCGTCTTTCTTAGAATGAACTGTTTCAAAATCATCACGAGAAACTCGAATTAGGTAGGAGTTACTGTTTTCTATCGTAAGAAACTCCCGTTCAATCAAATGATAGATGATTTCCTTTTTATTCTCTATTAAAACTCCAGTAAAATGCTTCATAAAATTAAGAAATAAATCGATAAAGGAAGGTTCTAAATCTCTTACCTTTTGTTCATATTCTTCTTTCAAACGATTCTTTTCTGCATTTAATTCGTCAATTTTTTTCTGTTGCTCCACCAAAGCCTCTTGTAAGCCTTGTTCATATCCTTCTTGCTTTGCCTTTTGCACGATTTCAATTTTTATCTTATCTGCATCAAGCTTTGCTTGATTTATCATATGAGCAACTTCAGATTTTGCCTGTTCAATAATCTGCTGTGATTGTTCCACCAGCTTACGATTATTTTCAAGCATCTGCTCTTCTGATTGTCTAATCAAATCTTCTTCGTTTGGCTCATCTTCCTCTGATATTGCCTCAACTTTTATTGCTGACAACCCTTCGACAAATCCTTCCTTACCACACGCAATCTCGCTTGTGACTTCGGTTCTGTTTATTATACTGTCTAAAAACTTCTTAATATGTTCTTCCGATAGGGAATTTGTATCAATTACCTTTTTTTCTTCTTCATACCGAATCGAATATGCCTTTATCACATTAGACAACGATCTCGTCACCCCCACCTCTGGAAATGATGATTTCAGCAGAGTCTTCCAGCTTTCTTATAATATTAACAATCTTCTGTTGAGCTTCTTCAACATCTTTAAGACGTACAGGTCCCATAAATTCCATATCTTCTCTAATCATTGCAGCAAGACGCTTACTTAAGTTATTGAAGATAATGCTCTGTACTTCTTCTGTTGTACTCTTAAGGGCAACTGCAAGCTCGTTGTTATCCACTTCACGAAGCACACGCTGTATGGATTTGTCATCAAGCGTAATAATATCTTCGAATACGAACATCTTCTTTCGAATTTCGTCTGCAAGTTCTGGTTCTTCGAGTTCCAAATTCTCCAGAATATGGCGCTCTGTACCACGGTCAACTGTATTTAAGATATCAACGATAGCATCGACACCACCTGCAATTGTGTAATCCTGATTTACCAAGGAGGATAACTTTCTCTCTAATACTCGCTCTACTTCTTTAATTACATCAGGTGACGTACGATCCATCTGAGCAATACGTTTTGCAACATCTGCCTGCTTATCAGGCGTTAACGATGAAATAATCGTTGCTGCCTGTCCTGAAGAAAGATAAGATAAAATAAGTGCTATAGTTTGTGGATGCTCGTCTTGAATAAAGTTTAATAATTGATTAGCATCTGTTTTTCTAACAAACTCGAACGGACGCACTTGTAAGGATGCAGTAAGTTTTCCAAGTACTTCTTTTGCTTTCTCTGCTCCCAAGGCTTTTTCAAGTAAGTCTTTCGCATAAGTAATACCACCCTCAGCAATATACTGCTGAGCAAGGCATACCTGATAGAATTCATCAAGAATCGCCTCCTTAGTAGAAGGAGCGATACTTCTTGTATTAGCTATCTCCAAGGTAAGTTGTTCAATTTCATCTTCTTTTAAATGCTTAAATATATTTGCTGAGCGTTCCGGTCCTAATGCAATCAGAAGGATTGCAGATTTTTGAACACCTGTAAATTCTGATGATACCTGCTTTAAAGCCATATCTTTCCTCCTTAATCAACCCCAACCGTCTGTTAACCAATTACGAAGCAAATTAGCAACTGCTTCTGGATTTTCATCCACGAATTTTTCAATCATACGTCTGGTCTCTGATTTTTCACTAAATTCAATATCATCTAAGGATTGATTTTCTTTTGTAGTAGCTAATAGCTGCTCTACTGATAATTCCGGTTCAATTTCGGTTACCTCTACCGGTGCCATACCACGGAATACCACAAAGATCAATAGACCTAAAATTAATGCTGCAAGTATAATCTCAAGTATTAACTGCCAGTTTACATCAGACTTTGGTGTTGGGATAAAGTTCGGAACTTCCCACATAATCAGAGAAATATTATTCTCATTAAGTCCAGTTGCATTTGCAAACAAAGTATAATATTCTTTGCTTACATCTAGTTGTTTTGGTTCACTGTTATTAAGTACATATTCCTCAAAGGTCGTTCCATTTAAAAGACCCAAGAGTTTTAAATCTTCTTCTTTGATATCCTTCACACGTTTTAACGCGATTGCAACCTTTGACGTATCGACATTTACAATACCCCAGCCCTTTAGCGTCTTGGTAAGTTTCTCACTAGGAAGATAAGAAATATTTAATTCATCATAACTGCTTTTACCGGATTTCTCAGTCTGTATGTAGTAATCGGTATCTGTATTTGAGTCAGTTCCTGGAATATCTCCGTTAGAACCTTGATTTTCTGACGATATTTTTTGATAAGATTGATATAACCCTTGCTCTAAACCTTCTCCTGCAAAATACTCACGAATTTCTTCTGTAGTCTTATCAAAATTTATATCAAGTGCGAAACTTGGCTCTACATAATCAAAACCGTTCATTAATCCAAAGCGCACTACTCTTTCAGTGTAATCACCTAATACCGCCTGACGAAACTCTAAGTTTTTATTTGTGTATTCACTCTCTTCATCTTCTGGTCCATTGTATAGTAAATTACCATACTGATCGATTACTTTAACCTTATTCGTAGTTTCATTTCCTAAACTATTTGCAACAGTAATTGCAATAGCCTCCGCAGAGGATTTTTTAAATTTACTATTAATTGTAAGAAAGATACTACAACTAATTTCTTTTTCTTGTTCTAGAATACTAGATCTTTTATCGGAAGGTAAATAACTGATTCTTGCATCATCTATTCCTTCCTGTTTCTTTAATAACTCTTCTAAATCACCTTGGTAATATAGATGAAGCTTTGTTTGCTTGTCATAGTTCGTGGTAGACATATCGTTGTTTAGTAATTGTTCTAAGCTTAACTTTGCTTTCGAAGCAATTTCACTATCCGCAATTAATAACTTTGCCTCTGTCTTTTTCGAATTATCTACTAAGACTGTTACACCATCGTCTTTCAATTGATAAGCGATGCCGTTCTCCTTAAGAATATCAATTGCTTGTGACGCCGTTTTGGTATCCTCAAGTTTTATGAGCTCTACATATTCCGTTCTGCCAAGTAGAAAGATAAGAAGTAATAAAGCGCAGATAACGGAACTAACTACGCTAATAATAATTATTTTTTGCTTCTTACTATATTTCTTCCATATTTCTAATAAGCGAACAGGTATCTGTTTTATTCGTTCCTGCATTATTTAACCCTCGTATGCTAAAATTGTAGTTGCATAATCTCCTTGTATGCATCCAAAACCGCGTTGCGAACTGCTACGGTATATTGCAAAGAAATACTTGCTTTGGTCTGCGCTATCTGCAAGTCATGAGTACTATTTGTTACCCCCATCGCATAATCCATTGCTGCCTGTTCTGCTTGATCTGTATACGCTTGTGTTTCTTTTACCATATCAAGTGCAGACTGAAACATCGTCTCAAATGTTTGATTACGATTTTTAATTGCACTCTCAGAACCATTTACGATTCCATTTTTAAGAGAGCCAAGTCCCTGAACAGATGAAATACTAGTGATATCCATTGTTATCCCCTTTCCCTATTTTACTTGCCTACTTCAAGACCTTTTAAAAGCATATTTTTTGTAGCGTTAAAAGCTGTAACATTCGCTTCATAAGAACGTGTTGCACTGATTAAGTTTGTCATTTCAGTCACCGTATTTACATTCGGCATGGTTACATATCCGTCTTGATCTGCATCCGGGTGGGATGGATTGTACACTCTTTTCATTGCTGTTACATGATCTTCTACAATTGCGGTAACCTTAACGCCATTCCCCTGCGTGTCAGAAGCTTTACTAGCAGCTTTTTGTGCTAATACAGTACCAAAGCTACCAGATTCTCTTTCTGAAAATACAACTGTTTTTCTGCGATACGGATTACCATTTTCATCTCTCGTAGTTTCTACGTTTGCAATATTCTGAGAGATAATATCCATTCTAAGTCGTTGAGCCGACATACCACTCGCACTAATATTCATGCCATTAAAAATAGACATTACATTACCCCCCTAATTATCTTGATAACACCATTCTAAGGCGTTGAAATTCCTCAGTCATAGTTTGTAATAATGTGTAATAACGAATTTGATTTTCTGCCACATATCCTTCTTCTACATCAACATCTACGTTATTACCATCGTATCGATAACTTAAATTTGCTCTGTCTGTGTATATTGAACCATCCAGTTTTGATAGATTGGCTTTTGCAACTCGTTTATCCAAATCCTCGTCCCCTTTTAATTCCTTTTTCAAATACGATTCAAAGTTTAAATCTTTACGTTTGTAGTTCGGCGTATCATTGTTGGCTAAATTATTAGATAACAGCTCCTGACGTATCACACTGGCATCTGCAGCTTTATTCAGCATGTTTATATAACCGAATGCGTTCGAACCAATCATTTTTTCTCCCTCTTTCTATCTAGGCACTACGGCCCTAGTAATTTTTTTACAATTTTAAAATACATTCCATAAGCTTTCGCATAGATGTTTTTCCAATATTATGATTGTCTGACATTTTATTCAATAATCTTTTACTATTATAAATAAACGCCCAAAAAAACACAAGGTATATTTAAAATAAATGAAGAATAACACTAGATTTTGTATTTTTTAGTAAATTAATGAATCTTTTTGTCGTATAAACGAATTATAATATTTCTGACAACTTTTAAAAATAAGTAATATGGACTATTAAAACTTCCTTACGATATTATTACGGAAAAAGATCAGCAAAACCTACTGTTTCATAAATTGATTAAAATTACAATAACTACTTTTTTCCTATATAATTTTCGTATATTATTTCAAACAATTTGGCTAATAAATGATTTTTTATTCAATTTTATCAATCAAATGAAATAATTCTGATAAATGAAACTAATTGTATTTCTACAAATACCTGATGTAAAGTAATTGCACTTCTACAATTACCTGATTATGTAAAGTAATACTCAAAAAAACAGACTCATAAGTTGCCTTATAAGTCTGTTATGATTTATTGCATCTGTCATGATTTATTGCATCTTTTTTAATTCATCAAAAACTACATCATTGAGAACTTTAATATAAGTTCCCTTCATACCAGAAGATCTGGATTCAATAACGCCTGCACTCTCAAATTTTCTAAGTGCATTCACAATAACAGATCTTGTAATACCTACACGGTCTGCAATCTTGCTGGCAACTAAGATACCTTCATTTCCTTCTAGTTCATCAAATATATGAGTGATCGCTTCCAATTCAGAGAAAGAAAGTGTGCTAATCGCAGATCGTACAATATGTACCTTTCTGTTTTCTTCCGCATTTTCTTCATTCACGGAACGCATCATCTCAAGCCCTACTACAGTAGTACCATACTCACTTAAAATTATGTCGTCAATTGAATATTGGTCTTTGTTCTTATATAAGAACAAGGTTCCAAGTCTCTCACCGGCGATGTCGATTGGTGTAATAATTGCCTGATAATCATTCACACCGTCAAATTCAAAACCTAAGGTTGCTAAATTTACATTTTCTTTTGTTGATAAAATGTTGAGTAGACGTTCATTCAACATACCGTCGATGTAGCCACCTACTGAATCTTTGATCAATTCACTGATTGGAGTAATATCCGTTCTGTTTTTAATTCCTAGTACTTTTCCCTTCTTGCTAATCACAAGAATATTGGACTCTAAAATGTCACTAAGTACGGAACAAATATCATTAAATACTACCTTGTGTGAGTTATTATTGTGCAATAACTTATTAATTTTTCTGGTTTTATCCAACAATTGTACGCTCATGTAAGAACCCCCGTGACCTTATTTTGGCCTAATTCATAACATACATTTCACATGTGGTATAATATACCTTTAGTCTTGTTACATTCTATCACATTCTTTTTTAAAAAACAATAGTAAATTTCTTATTTTGACACACATTTCATAATTTTGTTTCTGTTATTTTTTAAAAGTTGAGACTTTTTGAAAAAAAATGAGATTGTAGCTAATTCTCTTACAATCTCATTATAAACCATTTTGCAAGTGAAAGTTTTCTAAAAAGTCCGAAGTTATCTCTCATTTACTAATGATTTTGTATCATTCTTACTATTGCTCTTTCTTTTCAGACTTTTAGTTTTGTTCTTTATTCTCTACATGTCCGCAGCCTTCATTGACACAAACTAGTTTTTGTCCTTTTTCTACCATAATTCCATTGCAGATTGGACATAACTTACCGGATGGTTTTTGCCAAGACATGAATTCACATTCTGGATTATTCTCACAGCCATAAAATCTACGGCCTTTTTTCGTTTTCTTTATAATAATATCACTACCGCATAATGGACATGCAACACCGATTTTTTCAAAGTAAGGTTTTGTATTTCTGCAATCCGGAAATCCAGGACAAGCTAAGAATTTTCCGTGTGGACCATATTTAATAACCATATTTCTTCCACATTCAGAACAGATAACGTCAGTCTTTTCATCTTCAATAGTTATTTGCTCCAATTGCTTTTCGGCATCTTGTACTGCACTTTCTAAGTCAGGATAGAAATTACTTACTACTGTCTTCCAGTTTACAACTCCATCTTCAACACCATCTAATAAAGCTTCTAAATTTACTGTGAAATTTACATCAACGATGGTAGGAAAAGCTTGTTTCATTATTCGATTAACAGCTTCTCCAAGCTCTGTTACATAAAGGTTTTTATTTTCTTTGATCACGTAACGTCTTGCAATGATGGTGGTTATCGTCGGTGCATAAGTACTTGGTCTACCAATGCCTAACTCCTCTAGTGTCTTTACTAATGCAGCCTCTGTATAATGTGGTGGTGCTTGCGTAAAGTGTTGACTAGAGTTGAATTCTTCAAATGTTAATTGTGTCTCCTCAGACAAGGACATCATATTAGAAGTTGTGTTTTCTTCCTCTTCATCCTCACTCGCGTAAACAGCCATGAACCCATCAAATATAAGCTTAGAGGATGCAACTGTAAAACGATATCCATTTCCATCGATTTTCGCTGTTGAAGTCTCATACTTCGCTGGTTGCATACGACTTGCAATAAATCTCTTCCATATTAACTGGTACAAACGAAATTGCTCTCTGCTTAGTGACTCTTTTACAATTACCGGCGTTAAATCTACATAAGTTGGTCTTATTGCTTCATGAGCATCTTGTATCTTTTTCCCGGTTGTTTTATTAACGTCCTGGCTGTTTACATATTCTGGTTTGTACTGAGTTTTTATAAATTCTCTTGCCGCTGTATCTGCTTCTTCCGAAACTCTGATAGAGTCTGTACGTAAGTAAGAGATCAAACCAATCGTTCCATGCCCTTTTACATCTACACCTTCATATAACTGTTGAGCGATACGCATTGTTTTTTGAGTGGAAAAGTTTAATAATTTTGCAGCCTCTTGTTGTAAGGTACTTGTAGTAAAAGGTAGCGGAGACTTCTTCTGACGTTCTCCACGCTTTACTTCCGTAATTTTAAACTGAGCACCTTTTAAATCTGCTAATATTTTATCCATCTCTTCTTTGGATTCTATAGAAATCTTCTTTTTTGTATCTCCATAGAATTTAGCAACCAATGACTTTTTTTCACCTTTTACTTTAAAAGAAGCATCTAGGTTCCAATATTCCTTAGGAACAAAATCGTTAATTTCCTCTTCACGGTCACAGATGATTCGAAGTGCTACTGACTGTACTCTACCAGCACTTAATCCTCTCTTTACCTTTGCCCAAAGGAGCGGACTAATTTTATAACCAACCATTCGATCTAACATTCTTCTTGCTTGCTGGGAATCCACGAGATTCATATCAATATCGCGAGCTTCTTTAATCGAATTTTTAATTGCGTTCTTTGTGATTTCATTGAAGGTAATTCGACTTGCGCTCTTATCATCTAACTTTAACGTTTGTGATAAATGCCAAGAAATCGCTTCTCCTTCACGGTCAGGGTCAGTTGCGAGATAAACTTTATCTGCCTTTTTTACTTCCTTACGGAGTTTTGCTAGCAAATCTCCTTTTCCACGAATCGTAATGTATTTAGGTTCAAATCCATTCTCAACATCGATTCCCATTTGACTTTTTGGTAAATCCCTTACATGACCGTTTGATGCAAGAACCTCATAATTATTTCCTAAAAATTTTTTTATTGTTTTTGCCTTTGCAGGTGATTCCACAATTACTAAATATTTTGGCATTGATAAACTCCCCTCATATATATCAGTAGACTTTAATCTCCGTCGAAACAATTTACAAAGATTATTATCTAACCTTATTCTCTATTCTATAGACATTTTCATATTTTCCCATTTTTTTAGCTCTAAACTCAAATAATCATATACTATTTCTAATTGGCTTTCAAGTAAAATTTTAATAAATAAATGAATGATAGTATAACAAATTCCGATAATATACCCTATATCTCATAATATACCAACAATTCTTCAAGAGAATCTTGGCCTTTTTTCGTTACAAGTATATGAATTATCTTATTTATTTATTAATAAATTTTAAAATATTCTTTCGATATGTTTTATTTATTCCTTATTATATAAGAAGAATTTATGGTGAAGGCATGTGTCATATACCTGTAGATGCTATCATAAAGCATTTTACTCTTGTTTTCAACACATATGATATATGATAAAGCAAAAAAGGATAAAGAGAAAGGTATAATTTCTTTTCCCCACTCTTTACCCCGAACAATCTTAATACGTTGATAATGAATACTTCTATATATATCTTATTGCAATATGTAAATGTTGTAACCCCTCCCCAATGGAATTTTAGATGAACCTACATACAATTTTTTCCTCATTGTTGATAGTCATTATTAACAAATATGATTTAATTCTAATTTGAAATATCTATTTAATCTAGTAGTGGTCTTGAAATCTTTCCAATATATTGTTTGATTTGTCCGCTAGGTTAGATATTTTATACGTTTAGGCAAAAAAGGGTAAAGAGAAAGATTCAATTTCTTTTACCCCTTGGTTACATTATATTCAATTGAATATAATACGTAAAAATTCATCTCCTTATTTTTATGCTATTCATATGTTTTATACCTATTATAACACGAATTTAATAACTATTAACAACACTTAATGTTATAGAAATGCAATCCTAACTGCTCTTTGTAATATGCGCAAAACATAAGGCAAGTCCTTAACAAGAACAAAAACTCCCCTTCATTACATTGTCCTTACATACTGCTGCCCAGATATCATTCTCACATACTGTTTGCTTTCCAATTCAAACAAAACTTCTAATAACTGTCCTTGATTTAAATTTGTTTTCATTAATAACTCTTCAACATGAATTGCCTCATGAGATAAGAAAGAGTAAACTAGTTGTTCTACTTCAGTTAATCCTTCCTTCGTTGAGTTAATCTCTCTTGTAGTAACGCCTAACAGAGAAGAATACTGATTTCTAAGCTCCACTAGAATGTCCTCTGGACTTAACACTAATTTAGCTCCGCTTTGAATTAATAAGTTGCAGCCTTTGGATAACACATCGGTTAGCTTTCCGGGCAACGCAAATATGTCCTTTCCTTGCTCTAACCCACTGTCTACCGTAATCAATGTACCACTTTTTTCTCTAGCTTCCACTACTAATATTCCATCAGAAAGTGCAGCTATAATTCGATTTCTTAAAGGAAAATGATACGGTAACGCTTTAGATCCTATCGGATACTCCGAAAGAATTCCACCATGTAAATTGACCTCTTGATACAGTCCATAATTTTCTCTAGGATAGCACAAATCAAGTCCATTACCGATTACACCATAGGTTTTACCACCGCAACTTAATGCACCGCTATGAGCCATGCCATCCACACCCCTTGCAAGTCCGCTGATGATTTGTATTCCAAACAGACTTAATTCTTTTGAAAAATAATAAGCAGCGTCACTGCCATAGGCACTACAGTTTCTAGCTCCAATGACAGCGATGGAGGGAAGGTCATCTTTTGGTAACTCTCCACGATAATATAGAAACCAAGGTGCATCATAAAGTTTTTTTAATTTTTCTGGATATTCTTTATCTTCTATACAAATAAAATGAATCCCACGCTTTTTCGTATAATTATATTCATTTTCTAATTCTTCCATCGAATATTTTTTATTTAGATAAGATATTACTTCTTCTTTTAAGCCAAGCTTCAATAACTCCTCTTGTTTGGCTTGATAAACGCCCTCAATGGAATGAAATGCGTATAATAACATAACAATCGTCTTATGTCCTATCACTTCGTTTTTCGATATCCAATACCACAGTAATCGATTCCTTTTTATACAATCCATCTAAACTTCCCCCCAATACTTTCTATCTACGCCCCGATATCCGATTGCTTCTATTAAATGATGCTTTTCGATAGAATCCTTCCCCTCTAAATCCGCTATGGTACGAGCAACTTTTAAAATACGATGATATGCTCTTGCACTTAAGTTCATTGAAGTAAACGCCTGTTCTAAAATCTTTTGTTCTTTATCTCCAAGTGAACAGTACTTTTTTACTTCTGAGGGTGAAAGTTGAGAGTTGAAATACTTACCACTTTTTTGGTAGCGGAATAACTGTCGTTCTCGTGCTTCTTTAATACGTTCTCTAATTATGGAGGAAGACTCGTTACTCTTTCCATAAGTTAATTCCTTATACGCGATTGGAATCGTTTCAACACAAATATCAATTCGATCTAGTAGTGGTCTTGAAATCTTTCCAATATATTGTTTGATTTGCTGCAGGGAACATTTACACTTACTTCGGTCAGGATAATAACCGCATTTACATGGGTTAAGAGCCGCAACAAGCATAAAATTAGCTGGATATGTATAGGTAGCATGAAGCCTTGATATCGTTACTACCTTCTCTTCTAGAGGCTGTCTAAGCACTTCTAAGGTCCGATTATCAAACTCTGTTAGTTCATCTAAAAATAATACTCCATGGGCTGCTAAACTGATTTCTCCAGGTCTTGGACATCGTCCTCCACCAATGAGTGCTGTTTGAGTAATCGTGTGATGCGGGGACCGAAATGGCCTTTCTAAGATCAAAACACGATTATTATCAAGTTGTCCAGATACACTATAAATTTTAGATATATCAAGACTCTCTTCAAAGCTTAATTCAGGCATAATAGAGGGAATTCTTTTTGCTAGCATCGTCTTACCAGAACCAGGTGTCCCAATCATCATGATATTATGTTGACCAGCAACAGAAACCTCAATAGCCCTTTTTGCTGTTACCTGACCAACAATATCAGAAAAATCCAGAGTATTTCTTTCCTCTTGCTCCATAAACAATGAGGTAACATCTAAAAACTCAGGAAGTATTGTCATCATGCCAGATACCAACTCCACAGTTAGGCTAAGGTTTTCGACTCCAATCACCTCAATTCCGCTCACTACTGCACCCTCTTTTGCATTATCCTTCGGTACAATACAGCGTTTAAAACCTTGTTTTTGTGCAGTACAAATAAGTGGAAGGATTCCATTTACACGATGAATCTTTCCATCTAAACTAAGTTCTCCAATAAATAAAGTTTGTTCCAAATAATCGTTGGGAATATAACCGGAAGCGGTTAGAATTGCTATGGCGATTGCCAAATCGAAGGCAGTTCCCTCTTTTTTTACATCAGCTGGTGATAAATTGATAGTGATATGCTTTGGTGGCAATGAATAACCAGAATTTCGTATTGCCGTTTTTACCCGTTCTTTCGCTTCTTTCACTTCAGAGCCTAAAAATCCAACTAAATCAAAGCTAGGAAGTCCATCACTTACATCTGCCTCTACATTCACGATAAAGGCATCAATCCCATCAATCGCAGCACAAAATGACTTACTAAACATCCAATATCCTTTCCTCTCTCCAAGGAAAGCAAATACCTAAAAATATTATAACAGACAAGTATCTTAGTGACAACGAGTTTTTATTAACAAAGAATAAGCTTATGAGTTTTTATTACCAAAGAATAAGCTAGCTTTTATAAACAAAGAATAAGCACACTTCAGGAATTTTACTTTGTCATTAACATAAAGCATGCTTTATTTATATATCCTTATCATAAGAAAGAGCTTATATCCAATCTCTGGTCTATACCTAAAAAAACCTCCAAATGTTTCTATCCACTTGGAGGTTCTAGTCATTATTACTTTTTAAACATGTTCATGATCGAGTATCTTCTTTAGTTCGTTCATAAAGGTATTGACATCCTTAAATTCACGATAAACGGAAGCAAATCGAACATAAGCAACAGCATCTAAGCTCTTTAGCTTATCCATCACAATTTCACCGATTTTATTACTTGGAACTTCTTTTTCTTCCAAATTAAAAATAGTGTTTTCCACTTCATCAACGAGTGCGTTAATCTGATCTACGGAAATCGGGCGCTTATGGCAGGAACGAAACACACCTGCTTCAATTTTGGAACGATCGTAAGGTTCACGATTATTATCCTTCTTAATTACCACCAAAGGTATCGTTTCTACTTTTTCATAAGTAGTAAAACGTTTAGAACATTCATCACACTGTCTTCTGCGTCGTATTGAACTGCAATCATCTGCTGGCCTTGAGTCAATTACTCTTGTATTTTCTTTTCCACAAAATGGACACTTCATACGGTACCTCCCATTATTATATTAACCCGCACATGCTAACCGTAATCTCCACTTTTATTATATTGAATAAATTCCCATAGGTCAAGCATATAGTCAATCATGTTTTTATATTTTCTTCATATGATAGTAAAAAACGGGAGGATCTATCCAATGCGATTATTTGAAATGCGTAATAAAGAAGTCATAAATTGTAGAGATTGCCTACGATTAGGCTTTGTTTGCGACATTATTTTTGATGCTGTCACTGGATGCATTGAAGCTATCATCGTTCCAGGACCACCAAAAATATGGGGGCTTTTAGGAAGAGATCATGAATATATCATACCTTGGTCATGCATTTGCCAAGTGGGTCCTGACGTCATTCTAGTTGATATTGATGCCACTGAGTGCTTTAAGAAGTGCGGGGCTTAGATACTGAATCATAAATCCCTCTTTACAATCGAACCTTTGTTTCCTATAATAATTATTATGGAGTATACAGCATATTTTAAATCAGATCGATGGCGCTAGAATAGTATATGATCTGAATTTAAGATCTCGAATTACAAATTACAAATTACCATCGGGATTAGCTATATAGTTTATTAGTATCAACTCCCATATTCAATTTATAAATATAAGGAAACGAGAAATATGAGTAAAAATGAACGACTAATTTTTCATGTGGATGTGAATAGTGCCTTCTTAAGCTGGGAATCTGTACATCGTTTAGCAGCGGATCCCGAGTCGATTGACTTACGTACCATCCCTTCTGCTGTTGGTGGTGACAAACAAAGCAGGCACGGTATCGTTTTAGCAAAATCCACCCAGGCAAAATCTTTTGGCATTGTTACTGGGGAACCACTAACTCATGCACTTCAAAAGTGTCCCTCTTTGGTAGTAGTACCCCCTAATTTTGAAGTATATACAAGATATTCAGAACGATTAATGAATCTATTATCAGAATATACACCTACTTTGAACCAATTTAGTATTGATGAAGCGTTCCTTGATATGACTGATACTTATCATCTCTTTGGTGCTCCTATGGATATCGCGAATCAAATTAGAGATCGAGTATTGAAGGAATTAGGTTTTACTGTAAACATTGGAATTTCTACCAATAAACTACTTGCTAAGATGGCTTCCGACTTTAAAAAACCGAATCTTTGCCACTCCTTATTTCCATCTGAAATACCAGAAAAGATGTGGCCTCTTCCTGTTGAGGAATTGTTTTTTGTCGGAAAATCCGCGAAAGCCAAATTTGGTATCTTAGGAATTCGCAGTATTTACGATTTAGCACATACGAATGTAAATATCCTAAAAACACATCTAGGAAACAAATATAGTGCTCTAATCCATGAATACGCGAATGGTATCGATGAAGAACCAGTTGAAGTTACTGATCCTAAGGCAAAAGGTTGTGGAAACAGTATCACATTAAGTCAAGATGTCATTGATAACGCAATTGCAAAACAAGTCTTACTAGCATTAAGTGAAACCGTTGGTGCAAGGCTACGCTCCTCTAATGTTTCATGTAGCTGCATTACTGTTGAAATTAAATATACTAATTTCCAAACCTATACCCATCAAACAGTCTTACCACATCAAACGAACACGACAGCAACTATTTATGAGGCTGCTTGTCGTTTATTTGATGAATTTTGGGACAACTCACCGATCCGTTTACTAGGTATTCGAACTACCAAACTAGACGATACAGACTTTTCACAGATCAGTCTTTTTGATAACAACCAATCGGATAAGTTTAAGAAACTTGATTCTGCTATTGATTCTATCCGTAATAAATATGGTATTGATTCCGTAAAAAGAGCTAGTTTTTTAAAGAAGGGTTGAATGAAAAGTTAAATTCCAGTGTAAAGTTAAATTCCAGTATGCAGGCTAAATTCCATTTTATCTAGGTTTGAGCTATATTATAAATAAAAAAAATATAGTATAATAGGCTAACAGGAATGATCGGAATAAAAAAACTGCATGGCAAACAGACGACTGGAGAGTTTTGTGCAAGACTAAATTCCACCCGTCAGGGATAGGATATTGACGATTCTTCATCCGCAGATTGGCTAAAAGTTATGGGTTACTTTTTCAGCAGTTCGGGGGTCAGTATGATATCATTGGGTGGTATCTCCCTTAGTCCGAATGCATATACTGCATTATTATCAAGCAGCATTTGGGCCAGTTTAATGGGGGCTAGACCATTTAAGCTGGCTCTTGCTGTACTATTGATATGACTTGCAAGTTTTGTAACATCCCATTGGGTGAGGGTGTCAAATGTAGAACCTTTCGGAAGGACATAACGTATAAATTCATGGTTCTTTTCGATACCAGGTTTCTGCCATGATGCCATGGGGTCACAATAATAAATAGATGTTCGAATGACATTATCGATTCCAGTTTCAAGTTCATCAGGCTTTAAAAATTCGCCCCCCCTGTCAGTTAAGATAACAGGAAAGGTTTTGCAAAACCCAAGTGTTGAAATTTTTTCTTCAAGACGGTCAAATACTTTTTTAACAGATGTAGTTGTTTTATCCGGAAGAAGGTAGATCAACATCAGTTTACAGTTTCGGAAAAACAGGGTAAGAAATACCTTGTGACTACCTTCGCAACCAACTACGGTATCCATTTCCACAACATTTGAATCAGGATAGGCTTGTATATAGCTAAGAAAATCTTTGTAGGAGCGACCTTCAAAAATACCTTTATCATTGATTTCTGATGGATGAAGTTTACGGAGTTTGTACTTTACTTTCCGGGGGAGATCGAGATTTTTTACGGAAAGAGCACCAGAGGCTATGTAATTATAGATTGTTTTTTCAGTGCATTTAATTTCAGGATGGCTTTGAACAATCTGATAAGGGCTCTGTCCCTGTAGGATTAAAGGTGAAACTATACTATCCATAAGCTTAAGGTCTACCTCCGATATATTGATTCCGTTTCTGGATTCAACCAAAATAGTCTTATATTCCTTATTTGAGGTAACAGCTTTGTAGAAGTATTTATCAAGCCTACATTGAACCTTTTTCGGGCAACCATTACAGACATAGGGGTATTTCAAAATCGTCGAACATACCTCTACGACAAATTTAATGCAATGAGCATTACATTCGATACAGGAACTACACTGCTTCTTGCATGGGATTGAGCGATTGCAGACATTTCTGAGCTTGCAATCACGACGATCAGTACAGTGGTTGAAGTTAATGAAATCATTTCTGGGATTTAATATGCGGTGCTTCCTAACCTCTTTGGAAATGGTAGATGGATCCTTGCAAATATACTTAGCGATTTCACTAAAGGGCATGTTGTTATCCAAGGATTTTTCAATGTAAACTCTGTTATCTAATGTAAGATGTTTTTGATTCCCGGGTATTAATTTACACATAAATAAACTCCTTTCACTGCGGATTGGGAATACAATCTTATAGTAAAGGAGTACTGGAGTTTAAGAAAGAGTAAATTCCATATTTAATATTTAAAAATGGAATCTAGTTTTTCAATCAACATTTTTTAAAGAAGGACACGATTTGTAATCATAAATTAGGTAAATAAAAAAACATCTTTGAACGTTTTTTCATTCTAAGATGTTTTTTTATCTTCATGATAAGGCAAAGTTAGCAAATCGTACTTCCCCTTTTTATAGGTAATGGCGCAAAATTTACTATAGACTTAAAAAACCTATGCTTCTTCATAACATTTCTTAATATAATCCCTGGATGCAAGTGCATTCTCTGGAACAGAATCCTCCAATAGCATATGAATCATAGGTTTCTTTTCTTTTGCAAGCTTCATAATTAGTGGCAGATTTAATAAACCTTCTCCAACAGCAAGTGGTCTAGACACAATATTTCCATCCTCTACTATAAAATCTTTAATATGGAGAACATCTATTTCTTCACCGATTAATTCAAATGCTTCTTCGATAATTTCATCCTGATTCTTGTAATTGTCAATTGACATCACATTTACAGCATCGAAGATGACCCGTAAATTTGGTGAATTAATGGCATCTAACACTTTTCTCGTTCTTGTAATATCACACATAATATGTTTGTAAACAGGCTCTATTCCAACGATAACACCCATTTTTTCCGCGTATTCTACTACAGGGCGTAAATTATTAATAAAGATATCTAACGCCTCCTCTGAGTGATTTGCGGGCTCATAGGCGTATTCTTCATTTACCGCTCCAGTCTCTGTTCCAACCATTCCACAACCTAGTAAAGAAGCAAATCGAATGTGAGCCTCGTAATTTTTCTGAATTTCGCGTAGTTGTAATTTATCTGGATGACCAAGATTTAAATAACATCCTAATACTGCTACTTGTACCTGATTCTTTGCAAAAACTTCTTTCATGTATAAGGCCATACCTGAAGTCATTGCTTCTCTGTTAACGTTAAAAGCGTCAATAGCCTTTTTTAGTGCAAGCTGCGTACAGCAAAATCCTTTGTCCGCAATATTCTCTACTAAATTATCAAATGGAGCTTTTTCCATATCATGACCACGTATACCAAGTCTCAACATATTAACCTCTATTCTGGCGCTTTAGCGCCTTTTATTTAAATTATTTACTCAGTAGGCCAGATAATTGCGCCGAGGACGACGCTGGCACAAATATCCGTGTGAATTTTTAGAATTTCTTAGGCGGCGTCTTTTGGCGCCTTAGAAATTCTCTTCCCACTCTTCCCACAATCTTACTGTTTGACCGGCCTTTATTTCTACAGCTGTGGCATCATTTACAGATAACCATACAGATGTTGCGGATGGATTATATACAAGATTACCTTTTGCTGTAAATTGGAGTCTTTCTGCTGCTTCTAAATAATCTACGATCTCTATATTAGTAGCATACCAGATATCATCACGATGTCCAACTAGCTTACAAAACTCCTCTATTACCTCCCAGTTATTATGATTGGTAAATTCATAGCTATGTCCCCATACATACATCATATACAGGTACTGTTTCTTCGATAGGCTAACAAATTCTTCCCCAAGCTTTAGTAGATCATGATTATGGTGGCAAGTTGCTTTCCATTCATAAAAATCGGTTGGTAAATTAAAGTCATCACTATTTCCTACGATTCTTGAATACCTAATTCCAAGTCCAGGTAATATCTCTTTAATACGTTTATCATAAGATCCGTTGGGATAGGATAACCCTCTTACTGGATATTCCACCAAACTTTCAAGTCCCTTACGATCTTCGTATATTTGTTCAATAATCATGGTGGAAGGACATCTAGAGATCGTTGGGTGAGTAAATGTATGCGCAGCTACTTCATGACCTTGATAAATTTTATTAATTTCTTCTTTCTTAATACGTTCTGGCTGATCCATTAGTCCAAAATTTAGATGAAAAGTACCTTTAATCCCAAATTCATTAAAGATAGTTAATAATCTCCTATCCTCTTGTTTCCCATCATCATAACTCATGGTCAAAACTTTATGTTTTCCTCCCTGAAAACAGGTATATACTTTATTCATTATCAGCCCTCCTCTGTAGTTCGTATGTAATTTATCTTATCATTATCTAATTTATTATACAATAACATAGTATCTAATAAAGTAAAAAGCCGCCACCAAAGAACCTAGGAAGGAACCCTACCCAAATGGTTAGGTTCCTCGTCGCTTGATTCTTTCAGCAACAGCTTTCATGTTTCCTATCAAATGTACAAATATCATTACTCTTTAATCGCACCGATATTAACACCTTTTACGAAGTACTTCTGACAGAAAGGATAGATAATCATGAAAGGTAAAATTGCTACCATAACGGCTGCACTAAACATTGTATTCTGAGAAATATGCTCGGAAGTGTTTGGTGTATCACCATCCATAATTAAGTTACGTAATTTCTGCTGGAAGTTATATAAACTACTCTTTTGGATGTAAATCTTAAAGTTTGTATAGTCATTCCAGAAAGTTACGGAGAACATCAAACCAATTGATGCAAGCGCTGCTTTGGAAAGAGGAAGTACAATCTTAAAGAATGTGCCCATTGGGGAACATCCGTCAATGGATGCAGCTTCAAACAATCCTTTTGGAATACCCTCAAAGAAGTTACGCATCAATACAAGGTTATAAACATTGATACCAAGTGGTAAGATAACCGCAAATAATGTATCTGTTAACCCTAACTTAGACATAACTAAGAAAGAAGGAACCATACCACCCTCAAAGATCATGGTGAATAGTAAAAGGAAAGAGAATATATTTCTACCTGGCATTTCGTACTGAATTAATACATAAGCACCTAAAGTAGATAGTGTTAAACCAAGGAAAGTACCAGCAATTGTTGTAATACAGGAGATTAAGAATGGTTTATATAAGGATTCATAAGTTAAAATTACCTTATATCCAACCAAACCAAATTCCTTTGGCCATAATCTCATACCATAGCTAGTCTGTAAATCAATAGAGTCAACAAACACTTTCCATAATGGTACTATAATAAATAAACAAATCATGAAAAATAATAAACCATTAAAAATAGGAAAGAGTTTGATTTTTTTTGCTTTTTTCTTAGAATTCATCGTCTACCCCTCCTATACGATACCGCGTCCGCGGACTTTTTTACTTGCGTAATTACAAACTAATACGAGAATACAACCTACAACAGATTTCATTAAACCTACTGCTGTTGTAAAGCCATAGTTTGGTATACCGCCACCGAAGGTCTGACGATAAACAAAAGTCTGTATAACGTCGGATGTTTTATAAACTGCTGAGTTGTACATAACGAATACGGATTCAAATAGATTCATAATCTTTGCTAAATTAAGTATTAACACTACAATAATAGTATTAGCTAAGCTTGGTAACGTAATGAAAAGCATCTGATTCCATCGATTTGCACCATCGATTTGCGCTGCTTCGTATAGATCAGGGCTAATACCTGATAATGTTGCAAGATAAATGATAGTACCCCAACCAGTATCTTTCCATATATTAACTATATAATAAACTGGCCTCCACCATTTTTCTTCCGCCAGGAAGTATATCATTTGATCTTTGTTAATAACTCCAAGGTTAACTAAGAAAGAGTTAACAAGACCTTCGTTGGAAGGAGAAAGAATTAAGCGGAATACAGATGCAGTAACTACCCATGACATAAAGTGTGGTAAGTAGATAAGCGTCTGAACAGCCTTCTTTGCTTGCAAATTTTTAATTTCATTTAATAACAGCGAAATAATAACTGCCATAAATGTATTTAATAACAACTTAACGATACTTAACTCAAATGTATTAACAAATGCACGGATAAAATCTTGCTTCTTTAATAACTTTTCAAAATGCTTTAATCCAACAAACACAGGTTCCTGTGCCATCTTATAATCATAGAATGCATACTTTATAAAGTACATCGGTAAATAGTTGAATAATGCAATGAATACTAATACTGGAGCAAACATTACATAAAACCATCTATGGTTGTAAATTCTTAAACTTAATGGTGCTTTGCTACCTGGTACTTTCTGTCCTCGTTTAATGCTCATCGAAGCACTTCCTTTCACAAATTAGAATTTCCTCTCACGAGCATCTCTCGTGATAAGGAGGGGCCGAACTTTATCATTTGTTCAAACCCCTCTTTATTAACAACAACTATTTATAGCTGTTTCAACTAAGTTAAGCTATTTAAACCTTAGATTAGTTGTTTAAAGAATCTAAAATTTCCTGTACCATATCAGCAGACTGGCTTGTATATTCATTCATACCATCCTCAACGCTCATACTGCCAGTTACAACCTTAGTTACAATCTGAGTACGAAGATCAACAAGATCTGCATTATACTCATTAATAGTATCATTACTTACTACTACATTAGCTGGAACTGCCCATGAATTGAACTTTTCAGCTGCATCTTTAGCAACTGGATTAACAGCTGCAATACCAGGATCAGCATTATCAGCGAATGTTGCAAAGCTTAACATTGGATCGATGTGATTCTTAGTTAATAATGTGTCTGGCTTTTCTAAAGAAGGTAACATGTGGAATTGACCTTCTGTATAAGTAAGTTGTTTTTCCTCTGTTAACTTAACTGTCTCAGCTTTGTCATCCCAGTGAACGCCCTTAACGCCATATGTCCAAAGTGTCTGAACAGCACCGCCATCTAACATTGGCTCAAGGAAATACTTGAAGATACCAGCAGGATTTGCAGCTTTAGTTGTAATACACCAAGCTGGAGCCTGTCTCTCAAGATAGTTACCTAACTCAGCAATTGGAGGAAGAACTACTAATTCGCCATCCTTACCATTACTTTCAAGACTGCTCTTTAAGTTAGCTGCCCATGTACCAGCCCAGTATGTGAATACACCAAACTTATCATCAAAGTACTTATTACGACAGTCTTTTGTACCATTTGTAATGGATTCTTTATCAATATAACCTGCAGAGTAAGCATCCTTTAATCTCTGAAGAGCTGATTTCATAGCATCTGTAGAGAAACCATCAATCCACTTACCGCTATTATCCTTCATGAAATCTGGATAAGCATCTTGATAGAACTCTGGTAAATAGTTTGTATATGGAGCTTCATTTCCGATAAGACCAGCTGCAGAAACTGCATAAGTATTAGTTGGATCACCACTATCGTTCATATCAGACTCTGTAAATACCTTTAACATGTTAAGGTACTCATCATAGTTTGTAGGAACTGATAAGCCAGCTTTATCTAACCAAGCTTTTTTAACGTAAGTAACACATCCGTTACCTCTTGCTGGAGTAAAGCCGTATAGCTTTCCATCAATCTTAATTGATTCCATTGCATCAATATTAGTAATTCTTCCAGAAGCTTTTAATTCAGAATTATCCCAGTACTCTGTGATGTCTGCTAAAAGACCTGCACTTGCATAGTTAGTATAGTAAGAGCCACCTAAAAGAACAACATCTGGCCAGTTACTTCCTGCAAATGTAAGACCTACAGCATCATAGTAACCAGAGTGATCTGGCTGTGTAAACTGAATATCAAGACCAAGTTCAGCCTCAAGAGCTGCTTCGAACTGATCACGTCCGTTAGGCTCTGTAAATACAGTACCATCCATCATTACTGTGATTACAGATGGCTTCTCAACTTCAGAAACTGGAGCTTCTGGAGTAGTTGTTGCGCCACCATTGTTTTCAGCACCCTTTGTTGGAGCTGTTGTTGGTTCTGTCTTTGGTCCATCGTTCTTGCTTCCACAAGCTGTTAAGCTAAATACAAGCGCAAGACTTAAACCAAGTGATAAGAATTTCTGTGTAGACTTTCTCATCGAAATACCCTCCTTTATTGGTTCAATTATAATATTGTAGAAAGTATTAAAAATTTGTAGTTTTCATTCTCATTATGTAACTTTGCCACAAATCTTTATACTTTATGTCAATCTAAGAAAACTAATGTTAGGTTTTAAAAACCAATTTAATTTTTAAGACCAGTTGTTTAGTTTTGTTCGATTTGACTTCTACATACTAACATGCTTTGTACTTTTTTAACAAGAAGCAATATTTATTATCACTGTGCAATTTTTAAGCTAGCTCTCAAAGCCTTGATTTCACTGGGTTTCTTAAGGTATGCATCCATTCTTTTTGTGCTTGTATGCGCTTTCAATTTTTACCAAACTAAAAATATGAGCACATAGCTTGCAAATAATGCACCACTTTGATATAATTTTTACACAATGTTTTGTTTGCTTTTACTAAATAATAGAGGGAATATCAAATGAAAATAAAGTTGACTAAAAACAATACAAATAAAAATACAAGGTTTTTGATACGATTTGTAACCTCTTACAGCATATTGCTGATAATTGTTCTTATTATGGGCATGTTTTTGTATCAATACGGAATAACAGATGCAACTAATAATCTTCATAAACAGAACAAAGCGGTTTTAGACAATTCCGTATCAGATATGGATAATTCCTTAAAGCTTATGCAGGCGCTTTCTACCCAGATTGCGAATGATCCTAATATAAGGAAGGTTCTTCAATATGATTCCAGATCTATGGATTTTTACCACGATGCGAAAGAAGCAATGAATTTTTTAACTGACTTTATTCCATTAGGGAAAACACTCCCTCTAGATGAGTATTACATTTATCTGCCTAAATTAGACTATTTAATGTCATCTAGTATGTTAACGGATACCTGGTATTACTATAAACATTACAAAGCCTATAAAGAAGCTAGCTACGATGATTGGAAGACAATGCTTTCCTCTTATAATAATGTTTTTCAATTTTTGCCGAATGAAAACTATATAGAAAATGACATTACTCCTTATATTTATAAGACACCAGTACAAACAGCTTTATCAATAAATAAACCACTTGGTATTGTGTGTTTTGAGATAAATCGTAATAAATTGAATGGTTTATTCTCAAATCTTGATTTCTTTCGAAGTGGATTTTTATACGTAACAGATACTGATAATAATGAAGTTTTTCATATCACTTCAGATCATAGTCCAGAATTAACCGAGGATTTACTTAACAATATCATCACCTCCATGGATGAAAATCCGAATCAAGAGTACAAGGAGTTAACATTAGGAAAAGATTCTGTTGTTGTTACAACTTCTATCTCACATGAGAATCAATGGAGATATTATTTGGTACAACCTGCTGATCTAGTTTTTCATGATTTAGGGACCTATCAGAATACGTATGTCTTCATTATTATATTAACCTTACTTTTCTGCTTAATTATGATTTTTATCTTATCAAAAAGAAATGTGAAACCTATCATTGCTATCAATTCAGAATTACAAGATTCCTTGAATGAGAAAAGTAATCTTAAGCAAGAATTAGAAGAGCAAAGACCTATCATTTACAACTCTTATATGGCAAGAATTATGAAAGGTCTTATCTCAAATCAAGAAGAATATGATAAAATTTCCGAATTCTTAGATTTAAAAATAGGGGATTATCGTTATAGTGTTCTCTATGCTTGTCTCTATCAAGATCAATTAGAGGTTTATGTTGAGGAACAAACGAATAATACTGATGCAGGGTGGAATCAAAAATTATATAAAGATTTGATACGAAAATATTTCTATCAATACTTTGGAGATGATATACTCATCTATGAATCAGAGGTAAATGCTTTTGCCATCATGCTTCCTTCTCCTATGGATCAGCCTATTGAAGAGAGTATTGCGGATGTTGAAAGTACCTTTTTGGAACTACACAATAGCTTAATGGAAGACCACTCCATTTGGATTTATGGTGGATTAGGAAATCGTAACAGTTATGCTCCATATCTATGGAAATCATACCAACAAGCAATACAAGCTGCCTCTTATGTTCGTGAAGGCAATGTATTCCAAAGTTATCGTGATATCAAACGAGATAAAACATCATATTACTATCCTTTCGAAATGGCTCAGCAGTTATTAAACTTTATTACTTCCGGAAATACAAAGCAAGTTCAAGAAATATTCCATCTCATTCGTTGGGAAAACTTTGAATGTAGATCGCTACCTATTACGGTTGTAAAGTGGCTACTTTCTGATATAAGGAATACCTTATTAAAGGTACGTTTTCAAATCAGCGTCTCCGATACGAATCACGATGCGATTGAATCTATCGACTTATCTTTACAGGAAAATAAATCAATTTCTATTTTGGAGGATATTGCTTTAAACTTATGTAGCTTATTTGAACCAAAAGCGGATGGAAATAAGCTAATTCATACAATAAAAGAGTATATCAAGGAAAATTACAAAGACTCTTCCTTAAGTCTTAAGAAAATTTCAGATGAGTTTAACATATCGGAAAGCTACTTCTCCTATTTATTTAAGGCAGAAACCAAACAAAATTTTTCAGAGTATTTGGAATTGATTCGTATGACACAAGCAATGAACTTATTAAAAACAACAGATATCAATGTCAGCGACTTATACTTAGAGACTGGTTATAATAATGCAAACTCCTTCCGAAGAGCATTTAAAAAAGTACATGGAGTTGCACCTAAAACAATTCGAGATACTATGTCAAGTCATAATGACGAGTAGGGATGTAAAATTTCTTACCATAACTATAAAAGAATTAAATCAAGCTTGGTTTAATTCTTTTTTATAAATAAGAACAAAGGAGAATGAATATGAAACAAACGATATTCTGGGCCGGTGACTCCACCGTAAAACAAAATGATTTTACTAGTTTCCCTCAGACTGGAATTGGCCAAGGACTATCCCTTTACCTTAAAAAAGGAGTACAAATTAAAAACTATGCTCAAAATGGGCGCAGTACCAGAAGTTTCATTGCGGAAGGCCGCTTACAAGCTGTCGAAAAAAACATAAAAGAAGATGATTTTTTATTGATACAATTTGGACATAACGATGAAAAGCCTGACGAGGAACGTCATACTGAGCCATTCACTACTTTTCAGGAAAACTTAAAACAATATATTAAAGTAGCAATTGACCATAAAGCACATCCAGTCCTTATTACTCCACTCTATCGACGTCTCTTTAAAGAAGATGGTCAGTTGGTAGATGATACGCATCTTGATTATCCGGACGCTATGATTGCACTTGGAAAAGAACTGAAAGTTCCTGTGATTGACCTATGTTCGATTAGTAAAGATTTGATACAAAAGACTGGCGATGAGAAATCAAGAAAATGGTTTATGCACTTAGAACCAACGGAGTACCCAAATTACCCTGAGGGAAAAATCGATAATACCCATCTTAGATACGATGGTGCCGTAGCTTTTGCAGGAATTATCGCAAAAGAATTACGAAAACTTGGCGGAAGATATGCTGATCTATTACTTCCTATTGATGGGGAAAAAGAGGACTCTTCGTTTTTAATCGATTAGTTTATATATGAAAACAGACCGATTTCGATTACAATATGAAAATAAAACGATTAATAACATAGTTACCAAACATGGATTCTCCACTTTAGGTTAAATATCACAATTTTCTATAAACAAGAGATGTACACTTCACGAACTTTTCCTTTTTAAAATTAAAAAGCTTTTTGTTACTCTATCCTATTTAAACGAATAGGACGAATGACAAAAAGCTTTTTATGCATATAGATAGTTGATTCAACTTAATTTCAATAACTACTCTTCTATCAGGTTATCAATATTACTTAATAAGAATTTCTCACCTTCATAACCTTCTATCTTCACATTCTTTAATTCTAATGTTTTTAAATTATTAGCAAATAACCCAAGCAAACTTGTTTCATCTGCACCATCCATCATTGCCGGTACTGATTTTATAGGATTTTCAGCAAATGATATATTAACATTCTCAAAGGTTATCTTCTCTATTTTTTGTTCTGGTAATCCATACATATAAGAAGCTGCTGCATGACAATTAGTACAATCCAAATTACGGAAAGTTAACTCACCAATATGAGGTGTTCTATCATCTACCTCATAAGGATTTTTACTTTGAACATATTCAGAATGACCATCCGGATCACAGAAATAAAAACAATTAATTACTACAGGAGTCATTACATGATCCATGCGAATATTTTCAAATAATACACCATCAATAATTGCATCCTTACCGCGGCCACGTCTCGTCTTTATACGAAGACCTCTGTCTGTATGGATAAAGAGACATTCGCGAACAGTTAGATTCTTAACTCCTCCTGCCATCTCGCTTCCTATTGTAATAGAACCATGTCCATCTCGCATACAACACTGACGAATTTCTAGATTTTCAGATGGACGCTTATGCTTCGCACCCATATATATCTTTCCCGATTTAATCGCAATACAGTCATCTCCTAAGGAAAAATACACTCCAACAATTAAGACATTCTTGCAGGACTCTGGATCAAGACCATCGGTGTTTGGAGAATCTTTTGGATTCAGTATGGTAAGATCAACAAACTTAAGATCATCTGAAAAATAAGGATGGATATTCCAACAAGGACTATTCTTAACTGTAATACCCTGTACTGTAATATTGTTGCAATGATTTAAGAAAATAAGTCTTGGTCTCCAAGCGATATTTCTAACTTTCGGATTATTCCACCAATTAGTTTCATCAGCGCATCCATCGATTGTTCCCTCACCAGTAATCTCAACATTAGATACATTGATACCAGTTATGATACCAGCGAAAGAATCTAGCGGATTGCCTTCCCAACTTCCTAAATTATACTCCTCTGTCTCATCGAAGCTTTCGATTCTACCTGGAAGGATTGGGAATTTGGAGCGATCTGTGAAGGCAGATAACACTGCGCCCCTGCCTAATTCAAGGCGTAAGTCACTCTTTAAAAATAACGTCGAGATCTTATAACAACCTTCAGGAATTAACACCCTTCCGTTCTTAGGACAAGAATTAATAGCACACTGTATCATTGTGGTGTCGTCATGAACACCATCTCCTTTGGCGCCAAACTCTTTTACATTGAGTGTTACAAATTCATAATCAGTCTTTATAACTACTAATTCAGAAGTTTCAGAATCATTTTTTACATAAATACTGTACTCCGTATCTGGTTTTAAATTATGAATAGATTGTACCACTTTATTGCTTTTTGCATATAATGTATTGTCTACATAGATTTCATACTCTTCATTGGTATAATATAATCCTTGATCTATTAATTCAATCACTGCTGTTCTAGCAGTTTTTAGTATCACATGAAACTTCATTTTAACTCCCATCTGCGTACTTTAGCACACATGTAAATCATGAGGTTGAAATATAGTTTTTATTTTTCAACCTAACCTTGGTTCCGACATTAGCGTATTTCCAAAAGAAAAGAATACGCCATCATAAAGATACCCATCATTTTGATCTTGTCCATGAATCCTTGTCCTGATTTCATTACAGTCTGTTTTTGATGAGAAACAAATTGCTCCATTGCAGCATGAAAAAGATTAGCTCCTACTGTTTCATATTTTTCTGCTAACAATATCTTATAGTGACATGCTTTTAATACAGCATAGGAAGTAAAGATAGTATTTTCTACAGCTTCACTACTCTCTACTTCGTTATCACCAAGTAATAATTTTTGTTCCTTAGCATGGGCTAGTATCTCTTTTATCGTTGTTTTAGTTAGATTTAATAATGTAAAATAATGTTCATAAATCTCTTCCGACATTCCAGAAAAACAATCTACTAATAAAGTAGCTTTTTTGCTATCATTCAGGAATTGATTGATGACATGAAATTGTTCCATAATTTCAAGGTAATGTTCTTTCTTATTATATATGGTATCGTAGAGGGTATAAAAAGGTTGAACCATATAAATTTCTGATAAATTTTTATCTTCCTTACCAAACATAGGATTGCCTTGATAATTTGAAGAAAATGTACTGCCAAGCTCCTTTAGTGCTTTTTCATAACAAGTTTCTCCTGTTTGATTCCATAAGAAGAAAAGAAGTATTCCTAGATTATAATTTTCACAATTCCAGTCATTCTTAAAATCTTCTTTAAGAATACCTTCTTCTGTAATTCGCAGTTTTGCATATGTTTTCAAGATTTCGATATAGCACTCTTCCTTCGTCTTTTGATACATACCCATACAACCTTGTAGGAATAGGCTTACTTCATAGCCCTTAAGACCACAAATCTCGCTTTGAAACTCTACTAAATAATCTTGAAAGAATTGATCCAAATTCATATGTGTTACCGGTACCTTTCTCTTTTTATCGACAAACTGATTCGTTCACATAAACTTTTCTAAAAAAGTGCCTGCGATTATAGACAACTGCCTAAAACCGCAGGCGTTACAAAGAATATTGTATTCGTCTTATCTTAAGTCTTTCAAATCACAAGCATCCATGTCATCGAAATCTTGATTTTCACCAACCATACCCCAGATAAAGGTATAGGCTTTTGTACCACAACCAGAATGGATAGACCAGCTTGGAGAAATAACAGCTTGCTCGTTTCTCATAATGATATGTCTTGTTTCTGTTGGCTCACCCATGTAATGGAATACCATATCATTTTCTTGCATATCAAAATATAAATAAACTTCCATTCTACGATCATGAGTGTGGCAAGGCATTGTATTCCATACACTACCCGGCTTTAACTGTGTCATACCCATTACAAGCTGACAACTCTCTACCTGACCTGGAAGAATGTACTTACAGATAACACGGTGATTGGAGCCTTCTAAGGATCCAAGTTCCACATTAACACAATTTTCTGGTTTAATTAATACGGTTGGATAAGAAGTATGAGCTGGTGCGCTGTTGATATAGAATTTTGCAGGATTTGTTGCATCCACACTTGCAAAAGAAATATCTTTTGCTCCCATACCAATGTACATACCATCTTTATACTCTAACTCATATACGGTACCATCGATTGTAATAGTACCTTTTCCACCGATATTAATGATTCCCATCTCTCTTCTTTGAAGGAAATATTCTGCACGTAATTCATCACCAGCGGTTAATTTTAACTCCTGATTAACTGGTACAGCGGAACCTGTAATAATACGGTCAATGTGACTGTAAACAAGTTTAATTTCATTTACTTTAAATAAATCATCAATTAAAAATTCTTCGCGAAGACGATCTGTTGTGTAATGTTTTACATCCTTTGGAGATGCTGCTGTTCTAAGTTCCATAGTTTACCTTCTTTCTGCGCTGTCTCTCTAAAATATTTGAGCGAATAATCGCTTTCCTATGCAGGTTTATAACTACAGCGCTAGATTAAACTTGCATATTTATCATTTTTTCAAAATGCAAATCAGTATGTAATAGATTTGCCATAGAATGGTTGAATAATTTCATCGTTCCTTTGTAAAAGAAGAATCCTAATTACCCAGTTTTATAGTAAAAAAACATTTTTTTCTGAATATCACATATGGGTATTGTTCTTATTGACACAATACCCATAGCTATTAGATTATTTTAATTATCTCTGAACACGACCTGAACCATCTCCGCCTACTAAAGCGTCAACTTCTGGACGAGTTACAAGGTTGAAATCTCCAGGAATTGTGTGCTTTAATGCAGAAGCTGCAACACCAAATTCAAGAGCAGACTTAAAGTCTTTACCATCAACAAGACCACAGATTACACCAGCTGCGAAAGAGTCACCACCACCTACACGATCAACAATTGGAGTTACTCTATATTTTCTTGAATGATAGAACTCACTTGTCTCACCATTGTAAATACAAGCAGACCAACCATTATCGGATGCAGAGTAGCTTTCTCTTAAGGAAGATACTACATACTTAAAGTTAAACTTAGCAACCATCTGCTTGAAGATATCTTCGTATCCAGCTAACTCTAAGTCACCGCTAGTAACGTCTGTGTTACCTGGTTTGAATCCAAGAACCTTTTCAGCATCTTCTTCATTACCGATACATACATCTACATATTGCATTAAGTTTGTCATAACCTTCTGAGCCTTCTCAGAGGACCATAACTTTTTACGGAAGTTCAAGTCAACGGAAACTGTGATTCCCTTAGCTTTTGCTGCCTTAAGAGCTGCCTCAGTTACCTCAGCTGCCTTATCGGATACCGCTGGAGTAATACCTGTAAAGTGGAACCAGTCAGCGCCTTCGAAAATTTTATCAAAATCGAAATCAGAAATTTCAGCTTCTGCAATTGCAGAGTGTGCACGATCATAAACTACCTTGGATGCTCTCATAGCGGCACCTGTCTCAAGGAAATAGATACCAAGTCTGTCTCCACCGTGTGCTACGTTCTTTGTATCTACACCCATTTTATTTAAAGCTGCTACTGCACAATCACCGATCTCGTTCTTTGGAACCTTAGTTACGAAAGAAGCATCATGTCCGTAATTTGCTAAAGAAACTGCAACGTTAGCTTCTCCACCACCGTAGCAAACATCAAAATTGTCTGCCTGAATAAATTTCTCAAATCCTGGAGTGGATAATCTTAACATAATTTCGCCCATTGTTACTACTTTTGCCATTGTTTTATATCTCCTTTATCTTCAATAGTTTCTCTATCTGCGCAAACACCGCGCATTGCTACTTACGCTATCTATTGTAACCTCAACAGAAGGTAAGTGCAACCTCTCTAGGAAAAGTTTCTTTTCATTTTAATAACTTTCCTAGAGTTCTCAAACAATTAACCAATAAGTTAATTGTAAATTGAGCCATTAATACTTTATAATTTTACCACATCTTTAGTAGTAAAACCACGTGTAAATATATACTATTTTCTAAAAAAACTACGTGTAAATATATACTATTTTCTAAAGTGTTACACCTGACTTGAAAATAGCCATATCATGAAATCCTGCTTCTTCGGACTTCACTTTCTTACCAGAAGCAACTGCAAGAACGTATTGGAACAACTCTTCTCCTAAGATGTCAAGTGTTTTACCTTCTACTAAAGTACCGCAGTTAAAGTCAATCCAATTATTTTTCTTCATTGCTAATGGTGTATTGGTAGATATCTTCATGGTTGGTACTGGAGAAGCAAATGGTGTTCCTCTACCAGTTGTAAAGAGTACCATATGTGCACCAGATGCTGCTAGTGCAGTAGAAGCAACTAAGTCATTACCAGGAGCACTTAATAAGTTTAATCCCTTTGTCTTAACAATTTCACCATATTTTAAGACATCCTTAACAGGAGCAGAACCAGACTTTTGAGTACATCCTAAGGACTTATCTTCTAATGTTGAGATACCACCTTTTTTGTTACCAGGACTAGGATTTTCGTAAATTGTTTGATTATGACTCTTGAAATAGTTTTTAAAATCATTGATCATATCAACTGTTTTATCAAACAATTCTTCGTTCTCACAACGAGCCATTAGAAGGGTTTCTGCACCAAACATCTCTGGAACTTCGGTTAATACTGTTGTTCCACCCTGAGATATTAAGAGATCAGAGAAAACACCTACGGTTGGATTTGCAGTAATACCAGACATACCATCGGAACCACCGCACTTCATACCAATCACTAATTCATCTGCACTGATTGGCTCACGTTCAAACTTTGCTGCATAAGATATTAACTGTTCGATAAGCTCTTCTGCAACTTCCATCTCGTCCTCTACATCTTGACATTGTAGGAATTTAATTCTGTCTTCATCGTATTCCCCAATGTACTTCTTTAGTTCAGCGATATTAGTATTCTCACATCCAAGACCAAGCACTAACACTGCAGCTGCATTCGGATGGTTGATTAAATCAGATAAGATGATTCTTGTATTTTCCTGATCATCACCCATCTGTGAACAACCATATGGATGTGGGAATGCAATAATATCTTCAACACTACCAGTAAGTTTTTCTTTAAACTGTTTTTCCATCGCTTCTGCAATTTTATTTACACAGCCTACGGTTGGAATAATCCATACTTCATTACGAATACCAACTTTACCGTTATCTCTTCTGTATCCCATAAAAGTAGCTTTTTCATGAGGCTTTAACTGGTTAACATTTGGTTCATAGCTATAAGTTAATAATTCACCTAAATTAGTCTTTATATTCTGAGTATGAACCCATGATCCCATTTCTGCTGCTTTTGTTAAATGACCTATTGGGAAACCGTATTTTAAAACATTCTCACCTTCGTTTAAGTTAGCTAAAGTGAATTTATGTCCGCGAGGAATGTCTTCGACTAACGTAACAGCTACTCCATCAACTTCTATGGTCATTCCCTTGGTTAAGTCATTAAGGGCAACTGCTACATTATCTTTGCTATTTATTTTTACGAATTCTTGCATAAAAATCCTCCTTCCGCCACCACCCTGAGAATTTGGGCGATAACACAAATTAGGAAAGTGAATTGTTTTGCAATTCACTTGTCCTTAGATTATAGATTTTCCATTGCCTTTCTCATACCATTTGTACGAATATCCTCTACATAGGAAGCAACAGCATCTACAAGACCTTCGATCTTAGTTAAGTCTTGTCCAAAGAATTTTTCATTGCTTAAGTAAGCATTCGCATATTCCTTAGAAGATTTTCCGCTATTTGCAGCAAAGAATTCAAGAGCAAATGCATCATCTAAAATTGTATACTCTTCTTCTCCTCTATGTCCGATTAAAGCATTATCTTTCATCTCAGAACCTGTATAGAAACTCATTAATGCAGCTAGAGAGAAACATAAGTGCTTTGGAAGAGTATTAAACTTCTCAACATATCCCTTTAAGCTTGGCATACAACGTGACTTCCACTTAGATACAGAATTTAAAGAAATTGATAATAATGCATGCTTAATGAAAGGATTTTCAAAACGTTCAATTACTGCATTTGCGAATTCTTCACACTCAGCCTTTGGTAAAGAAAGAGTTGGAATAATTTCATCAAATACTGTACTCATCATAAATTTACGAACTGTATCATCTTCCATAGACTCTTTTACAAAATCATTTCCAGCAAGGAAGGATGCAAGTACGAAAGAAGTATGAGCACCATTTAAGATACGAACTTTTCTCTCTCTATATGGTTTCTGATTATTAGTAAATATAACTGGAAGACCAGCTTTATCAAGTGGTAACTCCTTAGAAATATCTTTGTCACTCTCGATTACCCAAAGAGCGAATAATTCACCTGTGCAGATTAAGTTGTCTTTGTAACCAAACTCATTGCACATAGTTTCTGCTTCTTCTCTTGGGTAACCAGTTACAATACGGTCAACAAGTGTAGAACAGAAGATACAAGCATTCTCAATCCATGCAACAAACTCATCAGAAAGATTCCAAAGCTTTGCAAACTGAAGTACGCACTTCTTTAACTCAGGACCATTATTTTCGATTAATTCACAAGGAATGATGATAAGGCCCTTGCTCTCGTCACCATTAAAATAAGTAAAACGATCAAACATAAACTTAGTAAGTTTACCTGGGTATGTCTTAGGAGGGAGTGCGTTAAAATCATCTGTCTCATCATATACAATACCAGCTTCCGTTGTGTTAGAAACGATAAAACGTAAGGTATCGCACTTTGCAAATGACTCATATTTCTCAAATTCATTAATTGCATCTACTGCATCAGAAATACATGTAACGATACGACTTTCAACTTTAGTCTGTCCATCTTCCTTACCACGAAGGGATAGTGTGTACTGACACTCTTGCTCGTGGAACATGTCAAGATTACCAAAAGCGATTGGTTTTACAACAACTACACTACCGTCAAAAACCTCCTTTTCATTTGCAACATCGATCATGTAATCCACAAACCCACGAAGGAAATTACCTTCTCCAAACTGAAGAACCTTAACTGGTCTATCTTTTGCTTTAGAAATTGATTTGTTAAGAATGTTCATTTCTGATTCTCCTTTATTGTCATTTTATATGTTTATCGTAAGAGTTTTCCCCAACCGATAAAAGACGATATACTTCTAGACTTACATTTCTTACATAGTATTTTCCAAAAATATTTTATTATTTAGAAAAATTTTCGTTCATTAATGTAAGCGTTTACATCTCCAATTCTACCTGTATTTATGTCGTCTGTCAATGCTTTTTCATCGAATTTTTTTATCTATGTAAATTCACTAAAAATATAAGAAAAACTTTTAACAATTTACTCTTGTCAGTATTTTAGGGGTATAGTATAATAGGAGTTGAATTTTAACATATAATATGATTAAACTGTAAGCGCTTACAATTGAAAATATAAAAGCGCTTACATAACTTCTCTAATAAAAGCACTTACATTGCCTCTAGTATCCACCAAAAGTTAACAATAAGTTTAAAGTGTACTTATTTGGCGGAAAATTTTGATGCATGTGAAATTCTATGAGGGAAGGATAAAAAACCCGAGGAGGAGTCAAATCGCATATGAATATCTATGATGTTTCACAAAAAGCTGGCGTCTCCATTGCCACGGTTTCCCGTGTAATCAATGGAAACCCGAATGTAAGTGAGAAAACAAAGCAAAAAGTTCTTGATGTTATGAAAGAGATTGGTTATACTCCGAATGTTTTTGCCCGAGGCCTTGGTTTAAATACGATGAAGACAATTGGGATTATGTGTTCCGATTCCTCTGACACATTTCTCGCTAATGCAGTTTATCATTTAGAACAAAACCTACGGAAAAATGGTTACGATTCATTCCTATGCTGTACTGGTTACGAACTACATACAAAGCAGAAATATCTTAAACTCTTACTTTCTAAGCGTGTCGATGCTATTGTTATGGTAGGTTCTAGCTTTCTGGAAGCGAACAAAAAAGATAATGCTTATATTATGGAGGCAGCTGACGAAGTACCTATTATGTTAATTAACGGCTATCTTAGTCATCCAAGAATATATTGTACTTTGTGTGATGACCATCAAGCAGTGTATGATGCAGTTAGTAAGCTTATTACTCAGGGAAGAAAAGAGATTCTGTATTTGTATAATTCAAAATCATATAGCGGTTTACAAAAATTAAGTGGTTATAAAGCTGCTCTTGCTGCGCATGAGCTACCACTCGATGAAAATTTAATGCAGATGTGTCCTAATAATTTAGCAGACACGAAAAATTTATTAAATTCCTTGGTAAAACAAGGCTTAAATTACGATGCTGTTGTAACTGCTGAAGATTTACTTGCTATTGGGACAATTAAGTTTATAAAAGATTCTGGAAGACAGATACCACAGGATGTGAGCATTATCGGTTATAACAATTCCTTATTAACGACCTGCTGTGATCCTGAATTAACCTCCATTGATAATCACGTCGAAACTCTGTGTATCAGTACAATATCAACCTTAATGCGTGTATTAAATGGAAATGATGTACCAAATAAAACGACGATATCAAACGATTTGATCGTACGCAAAACAACGAATTTTTAAAACTAATAGTTTGTTATTACATCGATCAATGGTTTTTTTATCATAAAACAACAAACTCAAGGAGGACTACTATGAAACCATTTATGGACAAGGATTTCTTATTATCAACAGAAACTGCCAAAACTTTATATCATGATTATGCTGCGCAGGTGCCAATCATTGATTACCATTGTCACATTAATCCAGAAGAAATTGCGAAAGATCGCAGTTTTGATACAATTACACAGGTTTGGTTAGGTGGCGACCACTACAAATGGCGTCAAATGAGATCTAATGGAATCGATGAAAAATATATCACAGGTGATGCTAGTGATATCGAAAAATTTGAAAAATGGGCCGAGACTCTTCAAAAGGCAATTGGTAACCCACTTTATCACTGGAGTCACCTTGAATTACAAAGATACTTTGATTACTACGGTACATTAAGTGCAAAGACATCAGAAGAAGTATTTAAGCTTTGTAATGAAAAGTTAAGCCAGCCAGAGATGAGTGTACGTGGATTAATTAAAGAATCTAATGTAGATACCATCTGTACTACAGATGATCCTATTGATTCCCTTGAGTGGCATAAAGCAATTGCGAAAGATTCTACTTTTGATGTTAAGGTTTTACCAGCTTGGAGACCAGATAAGGCTATGAATTTAGAGAAGCCAGATTATCTTGATTACTTAGCGAAATTAGAATCCGTAAGCGGTGTAAAAATTGCAAGCTTTGCTGGTTTAATGGAGGCTCTTAAGGTACGTCTTGAGTTCTTTAACTCTATGGGATGTAAAGTTTCTGACCACGCTCTTAGCTATGTAATGTATAAGCCAGCAACAGAAGAAGAAATCGAAGCAATCTTTGCTAAGAGATTAGCTGGTGGTACTATCTCAGAAATGGAAGAATTACAATTTAAGACTGCATTCATGGTATCCGTAGGAAGAGAATATAACCGTCTTGGTTGGGTTATGCAGTTACATTATGGTACAAAACGTGATAATAACGTATTCCGTTTTAATCAGTTAGGTGCAGATACTGGTTTTGATTGTATTAACACAGAAGGTTCCTCTGCGGAATTAGCAAACTTCTTAAATGCATTAAATTCTTCTGATGAATTACCAAAGACAATCATTTACTCCTTAAATCCTACAGATAATGCAGCGATCGGTACCGTACTTGGTTGTTTCCAGGACTCTACTGCTGTAGGTAAGATTCAGCAGGGTTCTGCTTGGTGGTTTAATGATAATAAGACTGGTATGATTGATCAGATGACATCATTAGCTAACTTAGGTCTACTCGCAAACTTTGTAGGTATGTTAACTGACTCCAGAAGCTTCTTATCTTATACTCGTCATGAGTACTTTAGAAGAATTCTCTGTGAATTAATCGGAAACTGGGTTGAAAATGGTGAGTATCCTAACGATATCGAGTTCCTTGGCCAGATGGTTCAAGATATCTCCTACTATAATACAAAGAGATACTTTGGTTTCTAATTAAAACATTGATAGATAACAAATGAGTATTATTCTATACAGATAAAAAATACATCTGCTTTCCGTTACTAATGGAAGCAGATGTATTTTCTTTGTTTTCTATCGTTTCTACAACTCGCACTGTAGTAAAGGTTCCGATGAATTTCCCCATGGTAACCACCTCATGGAGATCCTTAAAAGTCCTATATCTTATAATTTACTAAACTGCTTCCACTCCATATACTTCTAATTGAGTTAAAGCAGGGAATGGGGACGGATCGTCAGCCTTAATTAATTTGCTAAGCTCTACCCATCTGATTACCTTTTTGTCAAAATTAAGAACATGGGCACTATCGCTTTTTTCTAAATCCCAAACAATTTGACTTTCATCAGAAAATGTCACCGTAACTTGAACCCACCAATTGTCATGAGGGAAATCCGCTCTCGTATACATAACTAATTTATCTGCTAGTACATCCCTTCCAAAATCCACCTTTATCTTAGCGTTATCATCACGGTTGATTCCCCATGACTCAAAAGGCCATGCTCCGTGGGAAGCGTTGGCACGATTTCCGTTAATCGCATTTTTTGCTGCAAATACAGATTCTCCTCTGGTTTCTACATTGGCATTGGCATGAGGATAACAAGTAGATTCTATGTAGTTAATATCGTACTTGTTAAGGCATAAATTTCTGTACTGTGCAATTTCCTCTGTGGTTGCATATCTCACAAAAAGAACATGGCAATTACCATAAAAACTCTTTGGAGAATGACAAATTTTCTTTTCTCCAAAAGGTACTTCATAAGTAAATGTATTGTCTGTTAAATAAACTAAGTTTTCTCTTATTGCATCATCTAATTGAATCATATAAAAACCATTAGGCTTGTCTACCGTAATTCTTATGGCATCACCTTCCGTATATTCGGTATTATATACTAAATGAACCTCATTTACTTTTTCTTCACTCTGTTTTATGGCTTCTCCATTTATTATCTCAATTTTTAGCATAATAGCCTCCTTATAGTTCAGTATATATTTATTATATACACAATGAGCAAATCTTCAAGCCTCTGTTTTCAGCATTCCATTCTCTATAATACCATTACAAACAGAGTGGGCGCCTTTAAACCCCAAAAAATGTTCTGATCTTGCTTTAAGCAAAGGCTCCAAGACCATTTCATATCGCCCATCTAAAGAAACAATATGTCACTTAAAGTCTGTATCGATGCCCTACTAATACCTGATTTGTATAAAAAGACATCTAACAGAGACATTCTATATGTTTCTATCGTTTCTTAAACTTTCTATCATATTTAAATACTTTCTTTTGTAACAATCTTTCACATGAAAAAAATATGACAAAAATTATATAATTTCTGTTTCTATATATTTACCCTATACGTTTACTCTAGAATTAATCATGTTATCATTGATATTCTTTGGTAAATAATGTATGTTAAATTTAAAATAATACAATCTGTAAATTTTTTACTATTCTTAATGCAATACAATTTTAATCGTGTTAATTATAAAATAAATATGATAAAGAAAATTGCAGTTATTACAATGGTAATAGCAATGTTATTGCCAACTACGGTATCAGCAACTACAGTATCAGAAGCAATGGCATCTTGTCCACCGCATGAATTCGTAAAAGTTTTTGATAGAACTATCGGCTCTAATGGAATAGTTAGTTCACATGAATATGTTTATGGTTATGTATATGACAATAAAGGGAACATAATTGATGTACGTAAAGGAACATGCAATATAATTGAATATGTAGCACTTTATTTATATAAGTGCCGCATCTGTGGAATCCAAGTGGTAGTACGACAGGAACGTATACTGCACATGATACTATTCATGCTCAATAATGTTAATTTAGTTACTTAGTTACTTTGGAATGATGATTCGTCATTCCGAAGTAACTAAATTAAAAGAAAAGGTAGGTTCTTATTATGAAATATAAAATACTGATCAGTGTTTTACATATCTTCATTGTTCTTAACCTACTAAGTGGATGCTCAGTAAAATACGATAATAAACCCGTTCACTTTTTAGGGATCAATGCAGATGCAAAAGACTTAACCTATGGTAATTTACCAATCAATGCAAAAACTATTGTAACAAGCTGCGATTTTTTCTGTTACAGTGAAGAAACCGGCGATATTTATTACACTAATTTTGAGGATAATGGATATTTATACAAACTTTCCAACGGCGTAAAAACCATACTGGTTGAAAAAAAATGTACAAATATCAACTTTTACAATAATAATTTATATTTTATTTCACCTAATGTTTCCTTGGATGAACTAACAGGTTTGGAGGTGGGCGGACCAATCTACGAATTTGACTTAGAATCAAAAGATTTAGAATTGTTTCTTGATGTTAATGCTATATTAATGCGTGTCATAAATGATATATTTATTATTTCGAAAGAGTATTACAAGAAACCAACAGTTCGGAGATTAATAAAAATACATCAAGTGTAATTTCCTCTTTTGTAACAAATATAGAAGAGAAAAAGACTCAAAAAAATGAAGGTACTATGCTATATTATAAAGATTATGAAGTAACAGCAACAGGATTAATCAATATAAATACCTCTCATAAAACAGATTTTGAATTAAGTGAATTCGGGTTAGCTACTGCTTGTGTTTATAATAATGTTCTCTACAGAAATTTTAAAACTTTTGAGGCACTAGATTTAAAGGATGGATCCCATATTACTTTCAATACTTCAACTTTGGATGAGGCGAACGAACAAATTTCCAAGAATGCATTTTCTTCCCTATTTGCTGTCAGCACAGCCAAACCACAAATTCTTGATTATACCATCCTAGATGATGAAATATATTTCTGCTTTTACTCACCTGTTATTAGTAGATATGAGGATAAAAACGAGAAACTTATTACGTATATACCAAGTAATCAGAAAACCTATGACTTTTTGCGACTATATACCGATACTAAAAATCTTTACGCCTTAAGGAAGGAATACACTAATCGGAAAACAGAAATTAAAATTGTCAAAATCATTTTTCATGAAGATGAACTTACCTTTGATATGGAGGAGATCTAGATGAAGAAGATAGTCTTATATATTATCCTTCTTCTCCTTTTACTTTCTGGGTGCGAACATAAAAACAGAGATACTCATTCTGATAGCACTTCAGAGTTAATTCCGGAAATGAATGCAGTTGTAAATTCAAAGACCGATATTAATTCTTTCGATGTAGATGATAACGGGAATATTTATTACTGCGTTACAGCCGAAACAGGCGAATATGAAGTGGAACAACTGGAAGAGGGAAATTATATCGTTACCAAGGATAATGAGTACATAAAAACTTTAAGCAAACCTATTAAAAAAACAACCCTTTATATTCTTGATTCGGATGGGAATACATCAGCCTCCTATTTATTTAATGAAGAACTTATACCAAATAATATAATTTACAGTGATAATTCAATATTGTATACTGCACGCAAATTTAATCCGGATAATAAAGAAGCTATAACACTTTGTAGATATAATTTCGGAGAAGAGAATACCGAGATAATTTTTGAGTTTGATAATCTCTCAAATATTATTTCAATGGAGAAGATTGATAATTATCTCTATATCATCGGTACAAATCTTCAAAAAAAAGAGAGTGATAGATTTCAGTCAAACGATTATTATGAACCATGTGGCGAAGAATTAATGTCATTAAATCTTGATACGATGTCATATGAATTGATTTTGTTTGAACGTCCAACCATACTATCAAAAACACCCGATAATAAACTATTAATTTACGGATACGAAGAAGGTAGGGGATTTTATTTTACCACCTATGATCCAGTGAATAAATCGGAATCTAGCAGAATATATAAGGAATATCCTTTAATGTGTCTAACAGCATGTGATAAAGATGCCTATATCTTTACTTCCTCTGTTAACCCTACACAAAGTATTACGATTGGCTCGCTGAAGACAAACGGGGTTATTGAATTACCAACGAATGATTTTATATTAAAAAAATCAAAATATAAAAACGGTGTATTTTATTATATCGATCAAAATAAAATAACAAAAGTTGATATTTCGGGCAACTTGGATTTTAGTAACATAAATCCTATCCATATAATATCCTCAGAATTTGTTACATCAATGTCACCCTCTTATGGATATCAATTAGATTTTAAGCAACTGAAGTATGATGAATTTGCACTCACAGTTTTATCACTTGATAAAAGCTATGATATTTCCTATGCCTACACTAATCAAGATTTTGCTGCAAATCTACGGGATAAGGGCTCTTTTTACCCATTAAATAACATCGAAGGAGTACAGGAATATATTAATGCATGTTTTCCTGCTCTAAAGGAAGTAGCGATAAATAAAAATGGTGAGATCTGGATGCTTCCGATTTATATGCAAGTACCCTGTGTTGTATTTAATAAGGATTTATGTAGAGATTTAAATATTAAACGAATATTTTCAGTTAGCACTAAAAAACAGTATGCTGATGATTCTTCTTTGCGTACCTATTTTAACAATACTGTCAATTGCCATATCGCTTGTGCTTTCCTATGGGATAAGACTTGTAAAATCTACAAGAACTGCGTTTATTCTACCAATGTTAATCCCAACAGCAAGTATTGTTTTGATCTGGCGAACAGTTTTTACAAATACTGCAACTCCGTTTCCGATATATCTACTTTTCATATGGAAAAACATAGGAATTTGCATTATACTTCTGACTGCTGCTTTTACTTCTATTGGCAGTTCTATTTATGAAGCAGCTAGACTTGACGGTACAAATACCCTCAAGCTTCACATAAAGATAACCATCCCCATGATTGCACCGACAATTTTTTTTACTATACTTTTATCCATTGTGAACAGCTTTAAGGTTTTCAAAGAAAGCTATCTGTTTTTTAGCACAAATTACCCTCCAAACCACAGTTACACGCTCCAATATTATATGAACAATAATTTCTTAAAGCTCGACTACCAAAGCCTAGCAACGAGTGCTGTACTTACTTCTGTTCTTGTCTTTGTAATTGTAGTCAATTTTTATAATACCAATTTTAATACTGTACACATTTTTTAAGGACAGTCTTGAAAAAGGACTGAAATTGGGTGATTTGTATGAGTGAAAAGAGAATTTTCCCTATAATATTTAGCTGCTTATTTTTTATCGCGATGACAATATTAACCGTTTTCACACCGGCTGTTCATGAAAAGATGATTCCGCATGTTCGGGTAGAAAAGCTAACAAGAGAGACTTTCCCATTTGATTATGTGAATGGAGAAACACGCTCTTCTATGCAACAAAAGATCGCATTAAATGAGAAATATGCTAACAAACAAATTTTCTTATTGTACGAGGCAGAAAAGAACGGGACACAAAGATATTTTGTTCGTGAGGTTTCTATTGAATTAGGCGATTTTTACAATGGATATTATGAAGTTAAATCAGGCTTGATTACCAGTGATAGAATCGTTATTGAAACAAATAAAGAACTTTTTGATGGTGCAGAAGTTTTTATTGAATGAAGGAATAAAATGTTGCTACACCCATGAATTCTATAACTTAACCCATGAATTCTAAAATATAATTGCACTGATAAATTCTAAAAACTTCTTGTATTTAAGAAGTGAATATAGTACAATGTGTAGTTGAAAAAACATTGGAGGTGCCTATGAAACATATTATCAGTCCATTAGATTTATCGCTTTCGGAGTTATCGGATGTTCTTAATTTAGCTGAAAAAATCATCGTTGATCCGAAACAGTATTCCGAATGTTGCCAAGGGAAAAAACTTGCTACTCTCTTCTATGAACCAAGTACAAGAACAAGACTTAGCTTTGAGGCTGCGATGCTTAACCTTGGAGGTAGTGTCTTAGGATTTTCTTCCGCTGATTCCTCCTCCGCTGCGAAAGGCGAAAGTGTTGCTGATACAATTCGTGTTATTTCTAGTTATGCTGATATCTGTGCGATGCGTCATCCAAAAGAGGGTGCTCCGTTAGTCGCTTCTACTTATTCTTCTATTCCGGTAATCAATGCCGGTGACGGTGGTCATAATCATCCGACCCAAACACTCACTGATTTATTAACAATTAAAAATTTAAAAGGCCGCTTAGATAATTTAACCATCGGTTTTTGTGGTGACTTAAAATTCGGTCGTACTGTGCATTCCTTGATTAATGCAATGGTTCGTTATGAGGGGATAAAATTTGTGTTGATTTCACCAGAAGAATTAAAGATTCCTGCTTATTTGAGAGAAGAAGTTCTCGATCGTGGAAATATACCATATGAAGAAGTGAAAAATCTTGAAGCTGTGATGCCAGAACTTGATATTCTCTACATGACAAGAGTACAGAAAGAACGTTTCTTCAATGAAGAAGATTACATTCGTTTAAAAGACAGCTTTATCTTAGATGCAAAGAAAATGGAAGGTGCAAAAGAAGATATGCTAGTACTTCATCCACTACCACGTGTCAATGAAATTGCTACTGAGATCGATAACGATCCACGCGCAGTTTACTTTAAACAAGCTGAATTTGGAGTTTACGCTCGTATGGCATTAATTATGCTCTTACTTAATGTAGTACCGCAAGAATAGAATTGTAATGCTTATATTAGAAATAAATAAGTTAACATATCATTAAAGTTCATATCGGAAGGGAGAACCTATGTTAAACATTAGTGGACTGAATCAAGGAGTTGTAATCGATCATATTCAAGCTGGATGTGCTATGAAAATATATGAATATCTGCATCTTGAAAAATTGGATTGCAGTGTTGCTATCATAAAAAATGCAAAAAGTAATAAGATGGGTAAAAAAGATATTATTAAGATCGATGGGCCTCTAGTGGTTGATCTTGATATGTTGGGTGTTTTAGATCCAACTCTTACTGTAAACATTATTGAAGATGGTAATATTACAGAAAAACGCCATCTACATCTTCCGGAATTAGTAACCGGAATCATTCGTTGTAAAAACCCTAGATGCATCACCTCCATCGAACAAGAGCTTCCTCATCGTTTTAAATTAACAGATCCAAGCAAAGGTGTATATCGCTGCATTTATTGTGAGCAAGCATTTAGAAATAATGAATCTTAGGTTTAAATCATTGCATGCTTTCACCACTATTAGTAGTTCAGGATTTTCGGATAAGTGTAAGTATCTGGATAAAAGCGATATCCCTTTCTAACGTTCTATTAAAAATAGAAGAGCTTCCATTAGCTCTTCTATTTTTGTATCGTTTTTAAGTTCTTTTTAATTCAAAAGGATACTCGTAATTCGCATGATAACTACGCTACAAAACACTACTTCCTTAATAAGTTAAAATAGTCCTGTAATAACTCCTTCTTCATTCACATCAATATGCTCCGCTGCTGGAACCTTAGGTAATCCAGGCATTGTCATAACAGTTCCTGTAATTGCAACAACAAATCCAGCACCCGCAGAAACATATACTTCTCGAATATTTACGGTAAAGTTCGTCGGTCTTCCTAGCTTGCTTGGATCGTCTGATAAACTATATTGATTTTTAGCCATACAAACTGGCAGATTTCCAAATCCTAATTCGGTCAAACGTTCTACTTCCTTTAACGCACCTGAATCAAAAGTTACTCCATCCGCACCGTATATCTCTTTCGCGATAGTCCCCATCTTCTCTTTTAGTGACATCTCATTTGGATATAAGACATGATAGTTACTCTCTTTGGTTTCAATGGTTTTTATTACTTTATTAGCTAGATCAATACCACCTTCGCCACCTTTTTCCCAAACTTCAGATAAGGAGAATTCGCAACCTCTTTGCTCACAAAACTGTTTTACATAGGATAGTTCACGCTCGGTGTCAGTTGAAAACTTATTTAACGTAACAACTACCGGAACCCCAAATTTTTGAATATTTTCTATATGCTTCTCTAGGTTTACTATGCCTTTTTCTAAGGCCTCTAAATTCTCTGAAGATAAATCAGTCTTAGCAACTCCACCATTATACTTGAGTGCTCGAATAGTAGCCACCAACACTACTGCTGCTGGTTTTAAATCTGCGATACGGCATTTAATATCTAAGAATTTTTCTGCTCCTAAATCCGCACCGAAACCTGCTTCTGTTATAACATAATCTGCTAGCTTAAGTGCTGTTTTCGTTGCTCTGACTGAGTTACATCCATGAGCGATATTTGCAAATGGTCCACCATGAATAATGGCAGGTGTATTTTCTAAGGTTTGAATTAAATTCGGTCTGATGGCATCTTTTAATAACGCTGCCATTGATCCTACCGCATGCAAATCTTTCGCAGTGATTGGCTTACCCTCGTAAGAATATGCAACGATAATCCTGCTTAACCTTTCCTTTAGATCATTCATATCACTTGCCAAGCAAAGAATTGCCATAATCTCGGAAGCCACGGTAATTATAAAATGGTCTTCTCGTACCACTCCATCTGCTTTTCTTCCAAGTCCAACAACAATATTACGAAGCACTCTATCATTCATATCAACACAGCGTTTCCAGACAATTTGATTTGTATCAATGCCTAATGTATTTCCTTGTTGGATATGATTATCAAGCATAGCTGCTAATAGATTATTTGCCGAAGTAATCGCGTGAAAATCACCTGTAAAATGAAGGTTTAAATCCTCCATAGGAACAACCTGAGCATAACCACCGCCAGCTGCGCCACCCTTAATTCCAAAGCAAGGACCTAAAGATGGTTCTCTAAGTGCTATAACAGCATTCTTTTCTAGTTTACCAAAAGCTTGTCCAAGACCAACCGTAGTCGTTGTCTTACCCTCACCGGCAGGGGTTGGATTAATTGCTGTAACAAGGATTAGCTTTCCATCCTCTCTGTCCTTAATTTCATCCCATAGCTCATCCGTGAACTTCGCTTTGTATTTGCCGTAAAAATCTAAATCATCCTCTGTGATGCCTAGAGATTTTGCAACCTCGCGGATGTGTATCATTTTTGCTTCCTGAGCAATTTCTATATCAGTCTTCATGTAACTCCTCCTACCTTCTATCTTCCTTGCTTCCATTATAACAAATAATTTGAAGAAAAAAAGGGATATCATTATTATTTATTTCAATCTTTCTTATTATAATAACTAATATTCCTGTTTTCTTAGTACTATAAACCTTCCTAAAAAGACTAAGCAGACAGAGGGAAAGAACAGTTTAATTTTATATTCAGTCAGGTGTTCGTGCATATTCAAAACGCCAAAAAACTGTGTTAAGCCTTTTTTTGTTTTCACAAAAAACAGCCTAGCACAGTTCCTTCTTCCTTTGCAGTTTAAAGTTTTGCATGCTATTAACTTTTTTACCTTCATTTCATGTAAATTAATATTTACAGTACCAACACGTTATTATGCCAGTAATAATGTGTCGATTCCGGTATCTTTCTTAACTTCTCTTTCGTATCAGACGAACCTTGCCGGTGTGCGTGCAAATTTCGTCATCATTATTGGAACATATTTAATTATAGCATACTATAAATATATTTCATCGTACAATTGTTGGTAATACTTCCATAAGTGCAGTATCATGCTCCATCCTTTTAAAACGAAAGCTCATTCTTAATATAGTCTAAATATTCTTCTACTAAGTTTATCGTCGTACATTGATATAACATCCGAGCTCCAACCACATCCTCAATTTCATTAAAGATTAGATTTCCTTTCTCATCCACTAAAAAGTCTACTCCAACTAGATCAAATGCATATGCATCGATAATTTTTTGAACAAGCTCATATTCTTCTGATTTTAAGTGATACTCGCAGACCGCTCCTCCCAAAGAAAAATTGGATTTAAAACCGTGGTTCGCTGTTCTAAGAATACATCCAAGAATCTTCTTTCCAAAAACATATACACGTAAATCTTGTTTCTTTCCTTCTATATATGGTTGAATAACAAAGTCATTCGACTTTAGGCTTAAAATCTTTGATAAATCATCTTGATAATCTTCCGTTTCTATAAGGAATACTTCACTCCCACCATGGCCGTCTACTGATTTAACAATACAAGGCTTTGTTTCCATGGCTACTTTTCTAGATAAATTTTCTTTCTTTACAAACTCTGTTGGTATCACCTGGATATTTAATTTGGAGATTTCACGATAGGTTCTTGCTTTGTCATTGCACATAGATGAAATGAAAGCAGAATTAAAAACTCTTGTACCCATGGCTTCCAAATGTTCACTTAACAGAGGCCATATTGTACGAATGATTGCCGCTTTGGGCGGTTCTACTATTTTCTTATGTTCCGATAAAACTAGTTTTCCATCACTTACGCCGATTTCTAGATTCTCCACAAGTTTTAATTCAATCTCTAATCCCATCGATTTTCCTATTTTTTGATGCTCCTTAATATACCATTCATTTTTCTTGGCATCCGCTTCCTGATAGATCATCCAAATTAACATCTATGGTTCCTCTCTTCTAAAAGTATATAATCAATTATCTTCTTTGCAGTATCTACACCAGTACAATCAAAGATATTTTTAAAGTGAGCATTGGAATTTACTTCGCAAACGATTGGTTCCTCATGTTCATCAAATAATAAATCAACACCTGCAAAAGTTAATCCGAGCCTCTTTGTACACTCAAGAGCAAGAGCTATTTGCTTATCTGTCGGTTGATAAGCTTTCATCTTACCACCACTTGAAATATTGGCTCTGAAATCTATCTCAGAGTAACGATACATCGAAGCTACCACCTGGTCTCCTACAACTTGTAGCCGAATATCTCTACCTTCACTACTTTTGATAAATTCTTGAAATAACATTGGCTTAGTACCAATTCGCTTCACTTTTACTAATAACTCATTTTCATCCTTTGCAAGATAAACCTGTGCCCCAAATGAGCCAAAACATTCTTTTATTACCAATGGATAGCGAAGTTCGTGTCCAACCATAGAAAGAAAATCATAATCTGTATAACCGATATTCTCAAAGGTCATTGGCGCTAAAATCGTCTTTGGCATTGGTATCCCGTACTGTTCTAGAGTAAGATGTGTCATTGATTTATCATCACAGAGTGCGATTGATTTCGAAGAATTGTAAACTGGTATTCCAAGGGTTTCAAGATAAGCGGCGAGCCTTACATCCTTATCCCAAAAAAGAACAAATTCAGGAAGAGTTTTTTGAGACTGCTTAAATGCTTCCACTCCTCCTCTTCCTAAAATAGCAAGACAACCTGCATTTGTCTTAAGCTCCATCTCTATACCAGCTGCTTTTGCTGCTTGAAACAACCAATTGGTCAGTTCACTAAATTTATTACCGTTTAGAAAATGATTGGCAATTAACCATGCTTTCATAATAACCTCCATTTTTGCATTCGTAATCTAACATCTTAAATTTATTCCAAATATAACGAAGATACAAACACCCCTTATACGAACTCTCTTTTTATAAAGTTATACACTATTTATAATTGTGAACAGACTTCCATTTAAGTTATAACACATAATTATAAGAAAGCAATAGTATTTTCTTTTGTTGGCTTTATATGGTATTTTATCTTCAAGTCGTTTATAATAATATTAACTAAAAGATTGTAAGTAATTAGGGGAAAGTTTAATAATAGAATACTATTTTTTTATATTCTATATTGTATATGCTCTCGCTATGAATTTCGCAGTGCAATATCTTGTGAATTTATAAATGATTTGTACGAGCAATAACAAAAGTGATAATCCATGATTATTATTGTATAATAAAGGTAATCGACATAGGGGGTATATTATTGAAAAAAAGAAAACTATTAGTTATATTTCTGTTTTGTTTACTTGCACTACCTTTTCCTTTTTCACTGATATCTTGGATTGGCAGGTCGCATCTTGAAACAACATACCAAAGCGATATGCCCATGTTAACAATAAGTGAATATGATATTTATGTTGACACACGAACCGCAACCTCGGCAGAGTTAGCTCGGAGTGGTGTAAGTTATGAAGCGGTAGCCGCAATTAAATCAAACGATATTGAGGACGAATTGACACGCCTTTCCGCTTTACCCGATGAAGAACTTTCGAATCGAGGGTACAATACAGGACAAATTGAGATTTTACACGATTATACTGGAGAGCGTATTGAAACAAACCCAAAATTACGAGGCATTTTTGCTGATGTGAAGTGTAATTTTTATCAATATACTGCAAACAATATTTCCCTTTCCCTTAAGATTGTTTGGGAATGGACAAACAAGCCTATGCTTTCTGGAATATCCATAACAGATATTGTTGTTATCAGATGGCAGGGAACAAACACAGCTGGACTGCCCATGAATCTAGCTCTCAATAGTTCCGGCTCATCTTGCATGATAAACTATTACAATCCTTATGAGTCTTACCAAAGCCAAAGCTCTGTAAGTATATCAACCACTGACCCGTACGGGCACGCTTACGCTAAATTCCCAATGAGCAATGGAATTGCTAACGGATCATCTTACGCAAAAACAGGTACATTGATAACAAAGATAGACCGCACGGGTACAGACGCCATTAAGGAAGCCGCTTTTGTTTTTGCATATGGACATACCACTGTCGCCTTGACTAATCCGTCTCTTTCCCTACCTGATCCTTTTGGTATATACTTCTCGTTCGGTGTAACTACCATGTGTAAGGAAGTTATCCGCATGAATAGTAGTGGAATTATCACAAGATATTAAATAATACCAATATGATTAAGTCAGATTTTCAGATTATGTTGAACTAAAAAGGAGGATTAAAATATGAGCAAATTTGTTAAAGGAATCATCGCAATGATTTTCTTTTATATTTTCAATATGTTTATGACAATAATAGGACAAGTTATCTTTTTTGGAGATAGTTTTACATTATCATACCATTTATTTACCTACACCGGTCTGATGACTCTTTGCGGAGTTATTGTTGTATGTACTTGTATTATAATTGAAAAATTAAATGAAATTAAAAATTTGTACAATAGAGTAGACATAGAAAATAATACAAAAATTAATGAATGAGGTGACTACTATTATCCAATATAGAGTAATTAGTAAAAGCGATGTAGAAATTAATGAGTACCATAGGATGCGTTTTTCACTATGGCCACACCATAATGAGAACGAATTATATAATGAAATGTTGCAAATCTTAGAAGGTAAAACATTTTATAAGAATGAACTATCATGGACTGTTTTTGTAGCAGTTAGAGAAAATGGAAGCTTAGGAGGGTTTATTGAAATAACGATATATCCTCAATTAGATCTTTGTGATTCAAAACCAATTGGATATATTGAAGGTTGGTATGTTGATGAAGATTTAAGAAATAGTGGAGTAGGAAAAAGGTTGGTAGATATTGCGCAAAAGTGGGCTGTAGAAAATGAATGTACCGAAATAGCAAGCGATGTAGAAGTAGATAACAAAGTAAGCCAGTTAGCACACCAAGCTTTAGGATTTAATAAATATCACGAAGCAAATGAGTGCATCTTTTACAAAAAAAGTTTGATTTGAAACCGAAACACAATTTTTCATACTAGAATCGGAATTTGTTAGAAGCACTATTCTATGCTCAGAAACAACGATATTATCTAGTCGAGCTAAAAAAAACATTAGTAATTATTGAATAATTAAGGATCAATTTTAGTTTTTCTTACTCAAAACAGAAAGTAAGCAGTATGCATGCATACTGCTTACTTTCTACCCATTACTACTTACTACTTACTATTCACTTTGATCTACTTACTTCTTTACTTTTGACGCTTAATCACCCTTAAACATATTCATCCACGTACTGTTCAAACTCTTCCATAGACATCAATATCTTTCTTGGCTTCGTACCCTCTTCTGGGCCAACAACACCAGCATCGGATAACTGCTCCATGATTCTTGCTGCACGATTGAATCCAATCTTGTACACACGCTGTAGCATACCAATAGAGGCTTTATCTTTTTCAATAATAAATTTGCCTGCTTCTATAAAATATTCATCTCTGTCATTTCCACCACTTGCTCCACCCGCAGCGGAAGAAACTTGAGCATTCTTTATTTTATCATTAATTTCTTCATTGTAAGTGATCTGATGATTTTGACTTTTTAGGAAATCAACAACAGCGCTTACTTCCTTATCCGATACAAAGGCACCTTGAACACGTACTGGTTTTGGATAACCAGATGGGAAGAATAACATATCACCTTTACCAAGAAGTTTCTCTGCTCCAGAGCCGTCCAAAATCGTTCTGGAATCGATGGCAGAAGATACTGAGAATGCAATTCTTGACGGAACATTTGCCTTGATTAAACCAGTGATAACATTTACGGAAGGACGTTGCGTCGCAATAATAAGATGAAGGCCTGCTGCTCTTGCCATCTGAGCTAAACGGCAGATTGCATCTTCTACCTCACCAGGAGCTACCATCATAAGATCCGCAAGCTCGTCTACGATAATAACAATTTGAGGAAGTTTCGTAAATGCTGGATCGTTTAGATGTGCAATCTCAGCTACTTTTTCATTATATCCCTTCAAATCTCTCACACCATATTCCGCAAACTTCTTATATCGGTCTGTCATCTCCATAACAGCCCAGTTTAGTGCCGCGGAAGCCTTCTTTGGATCTGTTACAACAGGAATTAATAAATGTGGAATTCCGTTATACACACTAAGCTCAACCACCTTAGGATCTACCATAATGAGTCTAACATCCGCTGGATTCGCTTTATATAATATATTCATAATTAATGTATTAATACAAACCGATTTACCAGAACCCGTTGCACCGGCAATCAAAAGGTGAGGCATCTTAGCAATATCTGTGACAACTGCTTGTCCACCAATGTCCTTTCCAACAGCAAATGCAATGTCTGACGGGTGACTATTAAATTCTTTCGATTCAAGAAGTTCTCTTAACATTACAGCGGAGTTTTCTTTGTTAGGTACTTCAATACCAACTGCTGCCTTTCCTGGAATCGGAGCCTCAATACGCACATCAGCTGCTGCTAAATTGAGCTTAATATCATCTGATAACCCAGTAATCTTACTAACCTTAACACCTTGCTCTGGTTGTAATTCATATCTTGTAACAGCAGGGCCACAGCTTATATTTGTAATTGTTACTCGAACACCAAAGCTCTCTAAAGTTTTTTGTAACTTTATTGCAGTTTCTTTTAAATCTTTGTCCGACATACCTCGTTGATTTGCTTTCGGTTTTCCTAGCAATTCAATTGGAGGAAATTCATATTTCTTCAGAGGTTCTAGCTTTTGATCTACGGTTAATATATCTTCTGAACCACTCTCTGCCTTTACTTCCTTAGGTTTTGCCTTATTATCATTATTTCCTTCCGGCATATGAGAAGATGAATCAACGGAAGCTTCTGCCGAGACATCTTTTAAATTCGAATCTACATTCACATTCTGATCTTTTGTTTCTTTGACGGCATCATCCTTGTAAAACTCTGTATTTGCGTTAAGTGGCTTAATATTTTTTACTTCATAAGAAGTGTTAATTTCCACCTCATTATTATCTTCATTCTGACCAAACTTACGATTTAACTCATCCTCATAAATTGAGTTAACTTCTTGAAGCATATCCTCGGATGGAGAGAAGTTAGTTTCTGAGTTTAACCCATCATTTTGTTCTGACTTGATTTCAGTCATCTCAAACACGGAAATCGGTTCTTCCACTACTTCCTTCTTCTGATTTTGCTTCTTATCCTTACCCCTACGCTTAAGTTCCTCTAAAAAGTTAACTGGACCATCTTCCATCTCATCGTACTTAAGATCATCCTCGTCGTCTTCATCTTGATCAAAAAAAGATTTCACTTTCTCATTCGCCTGTTTTTGTAAATTAACAATTCTAGGTTTTCTACGCTCTTCTCCGTAAGTTTCATCCTCCATATCAAGCTGCTTAAACTCTTTGGCATAATTTTCTCTCAGCTGGCGATGATCATTTAATTTTTGCTCTCCCTTTTCTCTCATTAACGTTAACAGTGCTTTCCCTGTAATAAAAATGAAACACAAGAGAAGCATTACTATCAGAATGATAACAGATGCTATCGTGCCAAACAGTGGGCATAAGATAGATACTAGTGTTCCCCCTATAAGACCTCCACCGTTAGAGTTCTTTGCACTTTGCAAATAATAATCAAAGTACTTCATTTCTCCATTGTAACCCTCTAACAATTGTATCAACGAGGTTAATGTAAAGATTAGTACAATGCTTCCGATTATTTTCCTTCTAGCAATTACACTACCTCGATTCGAGACCGCAAAAGCAATAAAGAAGAATAGAGCAAATGGGAACAAATATGTAAAATGCCCTAGCAATCCAAAGAAAAAGGTCTTAATCTGTTTACCAACTGGGCCACATAAATCAAAATTACTTAACAGAAGCAGAAATGATGTTAATGCCGTAACAATTAGAATAACTTCATCACGGATCGATTCATTTTCTGCTAGGTATTCTTGCACCTGCTTATTTCTTTGAGTTTTAGAGGATCGGCTAGCTGTTGGCTTTCCCTTCGTCTGATTCGTTCGTTTGGAATTACTCGTCTTTGGTTTTGACGAAGTTTGCCTTTGCGACTGTTTCGAACGAGTTCCTGTTTGTTTTGAAGCCATGTTAATCCTCCTTTTTTTTATTTTCTATATATGAATTATTTTTTAGTTTATTTTGATAGAAACAATGATGCTAAATAATATCCTAATACCAAAAAACAATAGACCGCACGAATACGAGCGCCCTATTGCTTTTCCTAGGATTGTTAATACACTCCTAAAAATATTATAACTTTAAATACTTTATCTTGCAAGTAAGAAATACCCTGCCACAATGGCACCAAGGACAATTCGATACCAACCAAATACCTTGAAGTTGTTCTTTTTGATATAGCCCATTAAGAACTTAATTACAATAATAGATACTATAAATGCAGTTAACATACCGGTGATTAAAGCAACAATCTCAGCACCAGTAAACGTAAATCCAAATTTTAATAATTTAAGTAAGCTAGCACCAAACATTGTTGGAATCGCTAAGAAAAAAGTAAATTCTGCAGCCACATAACGAGAAGCTCCAAATAACATTGCACCAATAATTGTTGCACCAGATCTTGATGTACCAGGAATCATTGCGAGAATTTGGAATAAACCAATCATAAACGCCATCTGGTATGTAATGTCAGATAACTTTGCAACCTTAGGCTGTTTTCCAGCATTGCGATTTTCAATGATAATAAATAAAATACCATATAGGATTAACGTTGTAGCGATTGTTTGAGGATTAAAGAATAAATCTTCTATCTTCGAGTCAAATGGTATCATCACGATTCCAGGAATACAAGCCACAACTATTTTAAACCATAATGTAAATGTATCTTTTTTAATAAAGTTTTTCTCTTCCTTTGAGAATGGCCATAGTTTCTTAAAAAACAACACTACGACTGCAAGAATTGCGCCTAACTGTATTACTACATTAAACATAGACATAAAATCTTTACTTAAATTTACTTTTAGAAATTCATCTACTAAAAGTAAATGACCGGTACTACTAATTGGCAGCCATTCTGTGATTCCTTCGACAATACCAAGAAATATGACCTTTAATAATTCAATAAAATCCATTGTTCTTCTCCATTCTAATTACTTAATCTATGATATTTTATCATATTGGGTAATGTAAAACAAGAAAGATTATCTATTTTAAGAAAAAGCTGTAGCATGGCTTTCCTATATTTTGACATGATAGATATGAAACCATTAAAAACTGACAATAAGATTTCCCTATTGTCAGTCCATTTCATCTATCTATTACTATTTTTTTCTTCTATCATTTGATGTAGTTTTTCAATCGCTTGTTTAATGCCACCAACCTCATTAATAATGCCTTCCGCTACTGCTTCATCACCTACAAGAATCGTACCAAGGTCTTTGGATAGCATACCAGTATTTAGCATCAATTGCTCCAGCTTTTCTTTTTTAATCTTTGAATGGCTGGAAACAAAACCTACAATTCTATCTTGAATTAACTTAAAGTAATCATAGGTCTGTGGTGCACCTATTACCATCCCTGACATTCGAACTGGATGTACAATCATCGTACCGGTTGGAACAATAAAGGAATAATTAGTTGCAACTGCAAGCGGGACGCCAATCGAATGGCTATCCCCAATCACAAGAGAAACCGTTGGCTTGCTTAGAGAAGCTATCATCTCCGCTAGTGCTAATCCACAGGATACATCCCCGCCAACTGTATTAATTAAAATTAGCAGTCCATCTGTCTCTGTATCATCTTCAATTGTTGCAAGCTGAGGTAGTACGTGCTCGTATTTAGTTGTTTTTGCATTTTGAGACAAACATTCATGTCCCTCGATTTCTCCAATTATAGATAATAGATGAATCTTATGGTTCTTCCCATTATCCTCTAAAGTGGCTTGCCCATAATCCTGAATCTTTTGACCTTTTAATTTTTCATTCTCATTCTTTAAATTTTCCTCTTCTAGTTTTTCCTTCTTAATATTACCCTTCACCTGCTTATCCCCTGTAGGTGATTTTTTCTGCGTATTGTTAGCATCGTCCTTTAATGGTGTTTCTTTTACTAATTCTTTATTTGTTACTTCCTGATTCTCTGCACTCAACATCTCTATCGAACTTTCTTTTACTGAATTCATATTAACTGTATCTTTTACGGATTCATTATTTTCTGCTTGGATCTTTTGCTCACTATCATATAAGATAAAATTCACATCACTCATTTAAGTACACCTCTTTCAAAATGCATTTCTCAAATATTGTTTGGTGATTTGAATTTTTCTATGCACTGTTAATTCGAATAAACCAACATATAAAAACTAACTACCTTGTAGACTGGATAATACATCTAATGCTTTCTATATATCTATTCTATACAACGATTCTAAATTTCTATCCTATACAACGATTCTAAATTACTATTTTATACAACGATTCTAAATTTCTAATCTATACAACGATTCTAAATTTCTAATCTACATATTGTTTCTAAATAACTATTCTAAATTAAATCTCAAAAAATAAAAATAGCTCTACACCTAGTATGAGCAAAAAAATTTCACTTCACACTTGATATAGAGCTAAACTTTTAAATAAATCTTTCGAATAAGATTACATTTTTTTATATCTTTTCTACATTCTTAAATCATGAAAAGCAATAAGATATGTAACCATTAAAATGCTTAGAAACAGGAGTGTTCTTCTTTATTTTAGAAAAACAAATCCTTTACCATGTTATACGATTTATAAAACGTTAGATTTTCCCTTACTCCACGCTATCAAGGGCTTGATTTATATCCGCGATAATATCTGCAACATCTTCAATTCCGATACTCATACGAATCAAATCTGCACTAACACCTGCAGAAATTAACTGTTCATCAGATAATTGGCGGTGTGTAGTACTTGCAGGATGTAGGACAGATGTTCTTGCGTCCGCAACATGAACTACGATAGCAGCTAATTTAAGCTGATCCATAAACTTCATTGCTGCTTCTCTTCCACCACGAACTCCAAAAGAAATTACACCACTAGTACCATTAGGCATATACTCTTTTGCAAGAGCATAATACTTATTTCCTTCTAAGGAAGGATAGTTAACCCATGTTATCTTATCATTCTCTGATAACCATTTTGCTACGATAAGAGCATTCTCGCAATGACGTTTTACTCGAAGATGTAATGTTTCTAGTCCAAGGTTTAATAAGAATGCATTATTTGGTGAAGGCATTACCCCCATATCTCTCATTAACTGAGTTCTTGCTTTTGTGATAAATGCAGCTTTACCCGCAAATTCTGTATAGATTACCCCATGATAGGACTCATCCGGTGTTGTTAACCCTAAGAATTTACCGTTATTCCAGTCAAAGTTACCACCATCAACGATAACTCCACCCAAAGCTGACGCATGTCCATCCATATACTTAGAAGTAGAATGAATAACAATGTTAGCACCAAATTCCAATGGACGGCAATTGATTGGCGTTGCAAATGTATTATCAATAAATAATGGCACACCGTTTTGGCGTGCTACTTCAGCCCACAACTTGATGTCAATTACAACTAAGGACGGATTCGCTAAGGTCTCTGCAAAATAAAGTTTTGTATTTTCCTTCACAGCAACCTCTAACTCTTCCTTGGTAGCATCTGGATTTACAAAAGTTACTTCTATTCCTAATTTCTTTAATGTAACTGCAAGAAGATTCGTAGTACCACCATAGATAGCACTCGAGGATATGATATGATCTCCAGCATTACAAATATTAAGTATTGCAAGTAACGTAGCGGATTGGCCTGAAGAAGTGCACATTGCTCCAATACCGCCTTCTAATGCTGCGATTTTCTTTTCTACACAATCAACGGTTGGATTCGCAAGTCTAGTATAGAAAAACCCTTCCTCTTGTAAATCAAAAAGTTTTCCTACCGTATCGGCAGAATCGTACTTAAATGTTGTGCTTTGGTAGATTGGAAGCACTCTTGGTTCACCATTCTTTGGTGTGTATCCTGCTTGTACACATATTGTAGATAACTTATTATACTCCATATCATAATCCTCCTTTATGTAAGACGGGTATTTAAAATAGTAACTATTGAATGTATTGATATGCGTCAATACATCACTATTCTAAAGACCCGTTCCTTTCTAATACTGGTGTTACGTACATTTACTCTATGATCGTTATTTATTATTTATAAAACTATCAATAAGCTATGCTTTTGTATTAGGATTAATGAAAAATAAATTCTGATACTCTTTTTTTAACGCTCGGAAACTAACTCCGCTTTCTGCACCAATTACGCACAAACTCGCTGAGCTTTCTCCCCATACTTTATTCGCGAAACGAATAATATCCTCAGCAGATAGCCGATTTAATTCCTCGATAATCTCATCTAAAGTTTTCACATAACCACGAACTAAAACACTTTTTGCATTGGAATTCATACGTGCTTTTGCACTTTCACTGCCTAAAATAAACTCTGTCTTTACTTGAGCTTTGTGAGTATCAAGTTCTTCTTTCGTAATTGGTGTTGTTAAAAACTCATCCATTACCAGTTTCGTTTCACGTAGCACACGGAAAGCCTGCTGTGGATTTACTGTAATATCCAAATGATACAAACCTGCTTTTTCAAACGCGCTTCCATAGGTATAGATGGAATATACTAAGGATAATTCTTCACGTATTCGTTGAAATAACCTAGAGTTATTACTTCCACCAAGCATTGAATTTACAACCGCAAATACAACAGACTCATCCGAACCAAGAGGTATGGATGGGTACGCAAGATTGATATGTAATTGCTCATTGTCTTTGTGTCTTTGACAAAAACAGGTATGATAGCTTGGAATATCATCATGTTTCTTTTGAAATTTTTCTTCATATGGAGCTAATAATAGCTCGTCCTTCTTTTTCTTTAGTAAAGTAAGAGAGTTCAAAGCTTTCGGATTCGTTCCACGAATTCCTCCGAAACACCTTTCTAACTGATCCATTAGCTCTTTTTCTGAAAAATTGCCTGCTACCGATATTACTATGTTTTCTGCTACATAATGTTTTGCCATAAAATCAATTAGTTGCATTCTTTTAAATGAGCGTACATTTTTCTTAGCGCCCGAGATGATATAACCAAGGGGTTGATCTTTAAATACATTCTGCTGTAAAATCTCATGTACCATATCATCTGCTGAGTCTTCATACATATCAATCTCTTCATAGATCACTCTTTTTTCTTTTCTTAAATCCTCTTCTGATAGCAATGAATTGCATAACATATCTGCAATTAACTCAACTAAAATCGATAAACTCTCTGTAATCGTCGTACCATAATAGCAAGTTTGTTCCTTGCTAGTAAAAGCATTCACATCATCACCGATGGATGCAATAATATCTGCGATCTCTTTTGCTGTTTTTGTTTTCGTTCCTTTAAACAGCATATGTTCAATCATATGTGCGATTCCGTTGTTTTCCTTATTCTCTTTTGCGGAACCAACTCGAATCCATACACCAAAGGAGACAGTCCTAAGATAGGAAAGCTCCTCTGTGACTACCTTTATACCATTTTTTAATACATTTACTTTAACCATAATTAACCCCATTCCTGTGCATCTTAAGTCTGTGTTTAGGATTACGCAAGCACAAACTTCCTGAGCGAATGATTTATCCTTCACTCTTGATTCTCAGGATGGCTGCAATCTGTTGCACACATAAATGTAGTGTAACAAATCCATTTGGAAATGACAAGATAAATCCTAATGATCTTAAGCAGTTTCTACTGCATTGCGTTCCGTTTTCAGGGTTATTATTTTATCTCCATGTGAGATATAACTAAATCGCTTCACTAATAAGAGCTGTCCCTCCTGATAAGATGAAAGTTCCATTTTCATCTTATAAATACGGTTTCCCTTACGTATTAAGCCTTGCGTAAATTGACATAACTGCTCTCCCATACCGATGTAAGCACCTTGCGCAGTCTTCATTGTGAATACCTCGGTTTGTAAAACTTCATCCTCTTTTAACACCGATAAAAGAACTTCTACACCAGTGTCAGATTGAATGGATACCATGTTAGGATTTTCGGATTTCCATGAGATTCGTCCATTAATAGGAGCATAAACTTTATCATCTGAAGGTGCGATAATAACTCCCGGATAATCTAAGCCACATTCCTTGGCGTCCGTAACATTTTCTACAGCATCCCCCATCTCCCCATTACAAGGACTATATATCATAAATACTTTATTCTTTCGCTCATTTTCCATTTTCTTTAGTATCTCATCCTCTTCTTGTTCTTTTTTCTCTTTCCACATTGATTCTTCTGCTACCCGGTCTGGATGATTACGTCGATGTGATATTCTTGCTCCATCTAAACGCTGGTTTCCTGATGTATTGTTACCTGAATCTAAAGTAACAACAGGAGTTATTTTTTTCGTCTGGGAATCATTTCCCTGGACGTTCTTAACCATCTTTTTCTTTGCTGGTAGGTCCTTCATTTTTCTGCTCTTTTGTTCCTTCATACTATGATGATTGACATGTCTCTTCCTGTAAATAAGAAAAGCAATTATCATTATAACTAAAACTGCAAGAGCGATACCGCCGACCCATATCGCTATATAATCATATTGTGCCATAATTACCCTCATTTCTTTTCTGTTTTATATTTCTCAAGCTTGTAGTTTTAAGAGCGCATGGCAATAGTATTCCAATTTAATGGTATTTCATACAAAAATATGTATCTTGTCTTTTTATTACTATAATTTCTTAAGGATTCTATTTGGGAAGGACGATGAATAAAGCAGAAGATAGAAAAGAGGAATCAGCAAGCTGATTCCTCTTTTCTATTCTCTATGCATAATGCAATTTAATTCTCTTCTTTATAATCCTTAATACTAAAGCTAATACGGCCCATCTTATCCTTACCAAGGCATACTACTTTAACAACATCTCCTAAGGTTAACACATCTTCAACGTGATTGATTCTTTCTTTGCTAATCTTAGAGATATGAACCATACCTTCTTTGCCAGGAGCAAATTCAAGGAATGCACCGAATTCTTTGATACTGATGACTTTACCTTCAAATACCTGACCTTCTTCAAACTCAGTTACGATAGTACGAATCATATTGATTGCTTTATCCATCATATCCTTGTCTGTTCCACAAACGGATACTGCACCTTCATCATTAATGTCAATCTTTACACCAGTCTGCTCGATGATTGCATTGATTGTCTTACCTCTCTGACCAACAACGTCACCAATCTTCTGAGGATCGATTTGAATCTGAATAATCTTAGGCGCATACTTACCAACTTCTGTTCTTGGCTCAGCAATAGCTGGAGTCATAACTTCATTGATAATATACTCTCTTGCTTCCTTTGTTCTTCTAATTGCTTCTTCGATAATTGCTCTTGTTAAACCATGAATCTTAATATCCATCTGAATTGCAGTGATACCATCATGAGTACCAGCAACCTTAAAGTCCATATCGCCGAAGAAATCTTCAAGACCCTGAATATCTGTTAATACTAAATAATCATCATCTGTATCACCAGTCACCAAACCACAAGAAATACCAGCAACCTGTTTCTTAATTGGAACACCAGCTGCCATTAAGGATAAGGTAGAAGCACAAACACTCGCCTGAGAAGTAGAACCGTTAGATTCCATAGTCTCAGATACCGTACGAATTGCATATGGGAACTCTGCCTCACTTGGAAGAACAGGTATTAATGCTCTTTCTGCTAATGCACCATGACCGATTTCACGACGTCCTGGTCCTCTACTTGGCTTTGTCTCACCAACAGAATAGGATGGGAAGTTGTAGTGATGCATATATCTCTTACTTTTCTCAGCTTCATCAAGACCATCTAACTTCTGTGCCTCTGATAAAGGTGCTAACGTAGTTACTGTTAATATCTGAGTTTGACCACGGGTAAACATACCGCTACCATGTACTCTTGGAAGCATATCTACTTCTGCAGCAAGACGACGAATCTGGTGGATTTCTCTACCATCTGGACGCTTGTGATCTTTTAAAATCATCTTACGAACTGTCTTCTTCTGATATTTATAAACTGCTTCATCAATTAAATGAAGCCACTCTGGATTGCTTTCTTCAAAAACTTCAGCTAATTTATTCTTAATTTCACGGATATTTTCTTCTCTAACCTGTTTCACATCAGTAAATACTGCTTCTTCCATCTGTTCTGGAGTAACAACCTCTTTGATTGCTGCAAACATCTCTTCTGGAATTTCGCAACTAATATAGCCGTGTTTTTCTTTACCAAATTCAGCTACGATTTTATCGATAAACTGAATTACTTCTTGATTTACCTCATGAGCAGCAAAGATAGCTTCTAACATCTTATCTTCTGGTACTTCATTTGCACCTGCTTCAATCATGATAACTTTATCTCTTGTTGAAGCTACTGTTAATGCAAGATCAGATACTGCTTTCTGAGCAGCTGTTGGATTAAATACAAGCTCTCCATCAACAAGACCAACTTGAGTTGTTGCACATGGTCCATCAAATGGGATATCAGAAATTGCTACAGAAATAGCAGAGCCAAGCATTGCAGTTAACTCTGGGCTACAATCTGGATCAACAGACATTACTAGATTATTTAATGTAACGTCATTACGATAATCTTTTGGGAACAAAGGTCTCATTGGACGGTCAATAACACGAGAAGTTAAAATAGCATTTTCACTTGCTTTACCTTCTCTCTTATTAAATCCACCTGGTACCTTACCAACTGCATATAACTTTTCTTCATATTCTACACTTAATGGGAAGAAATCAATTCCTTCTCTTGGCTTATCAGATGCTGTAGCTGTAGATAATACTACAGTATCGCCATAATGCATAAATGCAGCACCATTTGCTTGCGCTGCAACTCTACCAACATCAACACTTAATGTTCTGCCGGCAAGTTCCATGGAAAAACTTTTGTACATATTGTAATCTCCTTTTATTAATATATAAGAACTAATGTCCTCTTGTGGAGATTCCGAAACAACTGAAAACCTCACTACCCTCCATTCTGGCGCTTTAACACCTTCTGATAAAAGGGCAACTTTGTGTGCTAACACAAATTGCCGTGTGAAATTTTTTTCACACTACCCTTTAAGAAACATGAAGTAATGGTTTTTTCAGAAGTCTCGGGAAATATCTCCACGTTACTCTATCAATGGGTTAGGTATTAGTCCATATTTATCCATAGGATAACCCACTTCTCCTAATTATAACACTCCCCCCATTAAATTGCTACTAAATTTTCACATCTCATAATAACAATATCACTTTTATCGCTATAAAATATAATAATTATTGTAAGTTATATCCCAAGTAAAATAACTATCATATTTTATGTAGATTTGCTCTATTTATTAATTTATTAACATATTTACTGGAATGAATACGTAATAATTCATAATTTCATTACATGACCGCTGTAACACATCCAGCCTAATATACAATTCTATTATAAGCACGGTAATGAATCCACCCTAATTCATAATTTCATTACATAACTACAGTAACGAATCCAGTCTTAATATCTTACCCTATTCACCAATAAAACAATCCCTGATTTCTGCTGCCATATATAGTGAACCAATAACACAGATAATGTCATCTTCTCTTGCATCTCTTAAAGCTGCCATAATACCTTCGACTGGTGTTGCATTGTGCGAAACCAAAGGATGGTGCTTTGATAACTCTTCAGCTAGTTGTTCTGAAGGTAACGCTCTAGTGTTTTTCGGAGTTACGGCAATAAATCTTTTTGTAAAAGGAACAAGATATGGGATCATTCCTTTATAATCTTTATCAGCCAAGACACCAAGAATTACAATTGCTTTTTTCCCTGGAATGAATTGCTTTAAAACTTCAGAGAATGCTTCTACACACTGAACATTATGTCCACCATCTAAAATTACCAATGGTTGTTTACACAAAACCTCGAATCTTCCTGGCCAAGTAACATAATTCATTCCCTCTGAAATAGCATTTTCAGAAATTTTATAACCCAAAGTTTGTAGCTGAGCAATTACTTCAAGGGCTACTGCCGCATTTTTTCTTTGATGCTCTCCTATCAAAGATAAGGATAGGTTAGTATTTTGTTTATAAGAAAATTTTTGCCTGGATAAATTCTCCTGGTGAAGTTTTAATTCAGAAAATTCTGCGAACACAAGTTTATTATGTCTTTCTTCACAAGTTAATTTTATCACTTCTTCTACTTCTTTCTCCTGCTCATAACTTACAACAATACCATTCTCTTTTATGATACCCGCTTTCTTACAAGCAATTTCTTTTAGTGTTGTTCCTAAGTAGTCGACATGATCTATACCTATATTCGTTAACACCGAAACCAAAGGCGTCTCAATCACATTTGTCGCATCCAGCTCACCACCGAGCCCTACCTCTAATACAACCAAGTCACATTTGGTATCGTAAAAATACTGAAATGCCATTGCGGTAGTCAATTCAAATTCTGTTGGTATCTCATCAAGCATGAGGTAAGTTGTAAAATCTTTTACCTTCTTACAGACTTTAGCAAAATCTTCATTGCTTATCACTTCTCCATTGATTTGAATCTGTTCATTTTCAGTTTCTAAAAAAGGTGATGTAAATAATCCTACTTTTAACCCAGCACAACGTAAAATGGAGGATAGCATCTTACATGTAGAACCCTTGCCATTGGTACCAGCAACATGAATAAATTTTAACTTCTTTTCAGGATGATCCATGTAATCTAATAGCTTATTTAAGTTCTTCAGTGATAATTCTCCAGTATTTCTCTTGTAACTTCTCAGATATTTAATTGCTTCTTGATAATTCATATCCGTTCCTCGCTCCCTTCGCTGTCCTTATCCCTATAAGGAAATCACCTGTTGTTTACCCATTCAGACAAATATGCCTGAAAAATCTCTTTCGTAACAGAAAACATTAGAATATCATTTATGGGCTTTTTTGCTGTACTCAACAAAAAAGCTGTGGCCGTCTTTTGAGATATCCTACTTTGCTAGCAGTTGATTTTCAAAAGACTGCGCCACAGCCTATGACATCCATAACAACAATTACATTATAACTATTGCTTTTTTAATAATTGGAACAATTGTTTTACTTATAACATAAGTTACACTGATAATAACGATCGACATCACTGCAGATTGTATGGAGCGAATAGGAATTAATCCCCAGAAGGTAGACTTACCCGATATAATCGAAAGCCAATAAGAATTAATCACTAATCCACAGAAAAACTGATTTACAACTGCCGCACCGACGATATTCGGTAAACTTTGTTTTTTATGAAGAAATAATCCATAGACGATACCACTTATAAATGCAGTGATTGTAAATCCAGGAAAATATGCTCCCATAGGAAATAGGATTGCTCCTAAAAAATCAGAACATGCAGCAACTGTTGCACTTGCTATTGGTCCGTATAAAATTGCTGCAATTACCACTGGAATAAAACCAAAGGAAAATCGTATATTCCATTCCTTTAGTGATAAAAACCTAGTTAAAATCACCTCAATAGCTACGAGCAATGCTAATACTATAAAAGTCTCTAATGTAAATACCTTTTTTCCTTTTTTTAAATCTTTGTTTTTAACATTTTTCTCTTGATTTAGCATAAAATACCTCCTTTCCAAGCTATTCCATAGCTATGCTATCAGAAAGCTATATTTGTCTCGCAACCTATTGTCCGCACAAAGCGGCCAACCATGCATTCTAAATAGAATTCATGTTTTGCTACAACAATATTTGCTCATCGACAAAGTAATTCTAACATAGGTTTTTCTAGAATACTATAAGAAAATTATACAATTTTTACGAAGATTATACGAAAACTTTGTATTAAATATGTCTCTAAGCTACGATATTCCTCAACCATTTTTTCTTACGATATCTAGGAATTCCAAGTATCATCTTATAAATTTCTTCTGATAAAACCATTGCATATACTGCTTCTATTGGAAAATGAAACACTAAACCACCAAGAAAAGCCATCGGTATTCCTATCAACCAAACACCAGTGACATCAAGAAATAACGCGGCTTTGGTATCTCCGCCACTTCGGAGGATACCAACGATATTAACCGTATTAAATACTTTAAAAAATAAATAAGCAAGGAACACCAATAAGCACTTTCGAATAGATGCAGAAACAACTGGTTCCATATGAAAAACTGCAATCATTGGATTCATAAAAACTATCCCAAGTGCAATAATTACTACCGTTACCATTGCTTGCAGAATTAATATAAATTTTGCATGAAGCTCTGCATCCTTTAATTTTCCTGCACCAAGTTCATTACCAAGAATAACTGCCGTTGCATTACTGATTCCCATAAAAACAACCTGTAATATCTGTTCAATATTTTGAGTTATTGTGATAGCAGCCATCGCATTATCACCCATTCTACCATAGGCAAGGGAATACATCGTAATTCCAAGTCCCCACATAAACTCATTCATAATAACCGGAGATGCAGTTTTAAAGTAGATGGAGTATAAATCTTTATCGTAAAAGAAAAGATGTGACACGCTAATTGAAACTGGACTTTTCTTATAATATACGAGTAAAATCATTGCTACAACCTCTACAATTCTTGCAATTAATGTGGCTATAGCTGCACCTTCTACTCCTAGCTCTGGAAATCCAAACTTACCAAAAATCAAGACATAATTTAAAATAACATTCGTCACTATCGCAACAAGGCTAATTACAACTGGTAGTTTTACCTGATTCACACTTCGAAGTGCAGACATGAAAATTTGGGTGACTGCTGTTATTACATAACTAATACATACAATCTTTAAATATTTCGCACCAATTATTATTGTTGGTTCACTGTTTGTAAAGATACTCATTACTAATTGAGGCTTTAGAAATGAGACTAAAGTAAATAAAAAAGCACTCGTAACACCAAGCAGCATGGATAGCCCGACAACACGCTTAATGTTTTTAATATCCCTCATCCCCCAATATTGAGAGGTCAGAATACAAGAGCCACTGCAAATTCCAAATAACAGAAGACTCACTACAAAAAAAATCTTATTTGCAATTCCTACTGCGGCCACTGTTGTAGTATCAAGACGGCTAATCATTAGGGTATCAACAAAATTTAAAACATTGTTTAAAAGCCCTTGTAAAGCTATAGGAATAGCTATCATTGCGGCCTTTTTCAGAAAGGCTTTATCTTGCTTCATTTCGTGAATTAAATTCATACTTGTCTCCATTAAACAACAAAAATCACTTTGTGTTTTATTTATGATATTGAAAAGTTCGCGAAGGATTTTATTATAACAAGGAAACACTCGCGAAGTATTTTTTTGACAAGGAAAAGCTTTCTATGTATTTATATGACAGATAAGTTCGCGTACTTTTTCTTGTCATAACAAGTGAAGCAGCTTGCTGACTACTTTGCTTTCCCTATAGAAAAAAAGAGACTGTACTAAAGTACAGTCTCCACATTACAAGCTCTTACTTTCTTAAGCCTAAGCGAGCGATTAACTCACGATATCCCTCAAGATTAGTTTTCTTAAGGTACTCAAGTAAACCTTTTCTCTGACCTACCATTTTAAGAAGACCTCTTCTGGAATGATGATCTTTTTTGTTGATCTTTAAATGCTCTGTTAACTCAGCAATTCTTTCAGTTAAAAGTGCAATCTGAACCTCAGGTGAACCTGTGTCGTTCGCATTTCTACCATATGCGTTAATAATCTCTTGCTTTTTCTCTTTGCTAATCATGGATTAGTCCTCCTTATAATTATAATCGCCTTATACTAAGAGACTGGTCGGAGTGTCCAAATTCTGAGTATAGGCTGTTTTACACATCAAAAATAATACCATAGCATTTCCCTCTTGTAAAGGGGCAACTTACAAATTTAATTAGTTTACCCCCTTAAAACCCCTAAAACTCTTAAAATCCCTCTTAAATATCCTCCGGATCTTCATCCAAGATAGAAAATGCAATATTTGTTCCATGGTCAGCGACACGTTCTAAATTAGATAATAAGTCAGAAAAAATCATTCCTGTTTCCGCACTACATGCGTTTTTAGTAAGACGAACTACGTGATTTTTCTGGAAACGTCGCTCCATATCATCAATTGAATTTTCAAATTTTAATATTTCTTCTAAGTACTCTCTGTTTTTATTCTCAAACATTTCAATCGAGTAGCTTAGTAACTTCTGTACTGCAGTTGCCATTTTATTAATTTCTTCTACTGCTTCTGAGCTAAAATGCAGATTACCTTCTATAGCTTGTTTTGCAAAATCTGCGACGTTTTCTGCATGGTCACCGATTCGCTCAATATCATTTACAACATGAAATAGACTAGCTAAAACCTTACGGTCATCAATAGGTAAAGAATACTGGTTTGCATTTACTAAATAATTCGTAATCTCTCGACTTAAATAGTTGATCGAACTCTCCGTTTCATAAACCTCTGAGATTTGTTTCTCATCACTGTTTAATAACGATGAAAGAGCTATTGATAAATTATGAAAGGTGATTTGTGCCATACGAACAATTTCGTTGATTGCATTCGGTACCGCTGCAGTTGTTTGAAAACTGGTGAAATCAGTAATAAATTCCAAATGCATATTATCTACTTTCTTATCTTCTCCTGGTACAATTAAAGTAGCAGCCTTAGCAATATATTTTGTGATTGGGAAACAAATTGCTACCTCGAATACTTTAAAAATTAAGTGTGTATTCGCTACTTGTCTAGCTATCGTTTGGCTAACACCATCTACGACCTCGTTAGTGTTTCCACCGGATATAGCAATAATAAAGTCTTTAATCTGGTTTTCAAAGAATAATAAGATTACAAAAATTGCAAAAGAACCAATTATATTTACTAACAGGTGGATCCAGGCAGCTCTTTTCGCTGTTTTTTTACTACCGATACTAGCAAGTAAGGCAGAAACACAAGATCCCATGTTACAACCAAGGATAATATAAAAACATATATTTAATGGAATTAACCCTTGGGAGGCCATTACTAAAACAATACCTACGGTTGCGGAGGAACTTTGAACAATTGCAGTAATTACAAAACCGACTAAAACACCAAGGAATGGATTATCCATAGAAGCAATTAAATTCATTACTTGCTCGGAAGAACGAAGGGAGTCCATGCTTCCAGACATGATACTCATGCCAAAGAAAAGCATTCCAAATCCTAAGACTACTTCACCGATTCTTTTTACCATCGGTTTCTTAACAAACATTACCATACATACACCCACCATTAAAAATACTGGTGCAACAGCTGATAAATTGAAAGCGATTAATTGTGCTGTGACTGTTGTTCCGATATTCGCTCCAAGAATTACTCCTGTTGCTTGCATTAGGTTTAACAAGCCAGCATTAACAAAACTGACAACTAATACAGTAGTAGCACTAGAGGACTGTACAACTGCGGTAAATAAAATACCGACTATCATCCCTATAAACTGATTTTTAGTACACATCTCCAGTATACTTCGAAGTCTGGCACCAGCAGCCTTTTCAAGGCCATCACTCATAAGTTTCATGCCGTATAAAAATAGGCCAAGACCAGCAAGTAGCGCTAGTAAACTCTCCATTTTCATGTGACGTATTCTCCTTTGAAATAAATATGTCTTTTAACTCTTACCTTTAAACTTTAATATAACCTCTAATAAGTTACAAGATAAAATTGAAAGTTCGTCAATTTACATGTAATTTACACATATTATATCTATATTTTACATATAATCACGATTTTTTGATTGTTAGAATATACATATCTTCCATAATTAACCTTGCTATTCCTAATTAAAATAATCAAACAAGTTAAGGTACACTCTGTGATCTTTATCTTGTTTGAACAAATTGAACAATAAAACAATGATTATCAACCCTTATATTTATTGTTCATCAAATTTAAATCTCTCTATAATCATCGATGTGAATTAACTGCTCCAATCGTTATTGTTCATTAACTCCAATCATTGTTTATCGAATACATCGATACTTTTATAACTCTCGCTCAAAAAAAATAGACTGTTATATAGTAACAACAGTCTACAAATTTTATTATAAGAATCTACTAATCTTATTTCTTGGGTATTAGAAAAGTTCCTTCATCAACAAGTTTACTCCCTCTATGATTAATTCTTCTGAAAGATTGGCAAAACCCATCAAAAATGTTGGATAGGTAGGTTTATAATCCGTTATATAATGTTTGCTTAATGGATATAACTCGATTTCTTTCTTGCGTACTTTTTTTAGAATCTCTTCTTCCGTTAATGAAGTATGAAAACTTACCACGATATGAAGGCCAGCGTTCTCACCGGTGATAGTTATGTTATCTTCATATGATTTTAACTCGTGAAGCAACAAATCATGCTTCATTTTGTAGCGTTTTCTCATCTTATTAACGTGTCGTTCAAAATATCCACCATTTAAGAATTCACATACAATCGCTTGATCTATTCGTGATACTGTGGAAGCATAAAAAGAATACTTATCTTTATAGACCTGATATAGCCTCTGTGGCAGAACCATAAAGCCCATACGAATGGCAGGTGCTATTGCACGAGAAAAGGTTCCAAGATAAATCACTCGATCGTTTTCATCGATTCCTTGAAGGGAAGGAATTGGTTTTCCCTTATATCGAAACTCCGAATCATGGTCATCTTCAATAATATATCGATTATCCCCCTTTGCTGCCCATTGTAAAAGCTCAAGTCTTCGCTTAATTGGCATAACAGCTCCTAGGGGATATTGATGAGATGGCGTTACATAAACAACCGTAGCATCCGTATTCATTAATTCTTCAATACTAATGCCATCTGTATTCACGGTAATTGGTTGAATCGGGTAAGGTACTCCCTGAAATATACGATAAGCTCTTTTATAAACTGGATTCTCCATTGCAATGATTTGATCATTGCCAAAAATCTGAGATAATAAAACAAGTAGATAGTCTGCACCTGCTCCAACAATAACTTGGGATGCCTCCACTTTCACACCACGAGAACTATGAAGATATGCTACAATAGCCTCTCTAAGTGAATGATCACCTTGGTTCTCTCCAAGAAGAAATAAGGATTGGTTCATATCGTTCATACACTGGTTACTAAGCTTTCTCCAAGTATGAAATGGAAATTCTGAGAGGTCTACTGCAAATGGAGAAAAATCATATCGTAATCGTTTTACTTTCTCGACTTTTTCTTTACCAAGAGCTTTTTTTCTTTCAGTAATCTGAATTAAATCTGCGATTCCTTGAACATAATATCCGCTCTTTGGTATCGATTCAATATACCCTTCGGAGATTAACTGCTGATAGGCAAGCTCCACTGTGCTTCTACTTATTTGCAGACTTTGCGCTAAATTACGCGAAGACGGCAATTTCGTAGCCACAGGTAGCTTGCCTGTTTTTATTTCTTTCTTTATAAATTCATAAATCTGTTCATATAAGGGTACTTTATTCCCTAGATTGAGTGGTATTATCAGCATAACAACCTCGAGCAAAAAATTCTTTTACATTCTGAATATCCAACTGTACTCTTTGCTTAAGCTCCTCTATTGAGGTAAATTTCGTTTCCGGTCGTTCATAACGGTAAAGTTCCACTTCGATTATCTTACCATAGAGGTCTCCAGTAAAACCAAAGATATGTGTTTCGACGCCAAGCTTTTGCCCTGCACCGACGGTCGGTTTATATCCTATATTGGTCACACCGTAATAAGTATTCTCTTGGAATTTTATAATAGATGCATAAACACCATTTGGTGGAAGTAACTTATGCTCCGCTGGCAGTAAATTTACTGTTGGAACGCCAATAGTTCTACCAATTTTGTTTCCTGTAACTACAGTTCCCATAATGGTATATGGGTGACCCAACATTTCATTCACTGATTCCATCTGCCCATTTTTTAGCTCTTCTCGTATTCTGGTACTACTAATCACATTATCATGATAAGTTAATTTTTCACAGATCACAAGTTCGTATCCATACATAATAGAATACTTCTTAAGTAATGCTGCATCGCCTTTTCGTTTTCTACCAAATCGATAATCCGCACCAATTACAATCGCTTTTGCATCTAGTTTACCAATCAGAACTTCTTTAATAAAATCCTCTGGTTCCATGGAAGCAGTTTCTTCTGTAAATGGATAAGAAATTAATACTTTCGGTCCCAACCTTGAGAGCAGTTCTTTTTTTTCTTCTTCTGTATAGATTAAATCAATCTCTTTTTCAGAAAATAGATTACCTGGGTGATAATCGAATGTAAACATCACAGAGGTTAATCCTTGCTGCTCAAATTTCGCTAGTTCAGAAAGCAATAATTGATGTCCACGATGCAAACCATCAAATTTGCCAAGCGTGACACACGTATTATGATATTTAAAATCTGTACTTCCATAGATGTATTCCATGTTATTTTGCTCCCAACTATATATATTGAACTTTAGTTTTCTGCTATTTTAAAGTGTAGAATGTTTGCGTATATGGCATTTTCACACTTGAAATAGTATAGAAAACTTAGTTCAACTTATATAACAACTATAAAAACATTTTTACCGGTTGATAGCAATTCTTCTTTTCATCGTATTCATAAATACCGGTAAAGACATCTTCGCTGTCATAAACCCGAATTTTATCTATATTAATTTGATCACTAACTTTTTCCCAAGTAAAATTATCTTCCACTAGCTGATTTCCATTGTATAAAAATTTACAAGATTCCTTTTTTACTACAACTTTTGGCATAGATAAAAATAACTTATCAACTGGCATAAGTACCTGTTCTAGTGTTTGGTTTTTTACACATTCTTCAATTTCAGCAAGTCTTAAAGTATTTTCAAGCGTAAAAATACTTACCTGGGTTCGAATTAGTGATTTCATGCATCCACCACATTGAAGTGCTTCTCCAATATCTCTACATAAAGATCGAATATAGGTTCCTTTAGAACAAGAAACTCTCATTCTTACTTCATGTACGATTTCTGGTTGTTCTTCTAATGGAGTTACTCCAAGGATGTCAATTGCATGTATTGTAACAGTTCTTGGCTTTCTCTCAATTACCTTACCCTGACGAGCAAGCTCATATAATTTCTGACCATTGACCTTTATTGCAGAATACATTGGTGGTATCTGGTCATACGTTCTGGTGAACTGCTCTACCACTTCTAAAACCCTGTCATACGTTGCTGTAACTAGACGCCTCTCAAGAACTTCACCAGTCATATCTTCCGTATCTGTTATAATTCCTAGGGTTAAAACCGCTTCATAAACTTTATCCTTGTCTGTTAACAAATCACAAAGTTTTGTTGCGTTTCCTACGCATACAGGAAGTACCCCTTCTGCATCCGGATCCAGTGTACCAGTATGGCCAATTTTCTTTTGTTTTAATATACCTCTAAGTTTTGCACAAACATCAAAGGAAGTAAAACCTTTTTCCTTATATACATTTATGATACCGTTCATACTATCCCCATTCTAACTTCATACTGCTAAGGTTTTCGTAGTACATCCGTGTTAAAGAAAATTTATAATTTTCTTTAACACTTTTCTGCATTTTTCAACTGATGTTCTATTCCTATCGTAAGATTATTTATTACATCATGTAACGATCCCTTCATACTGCAACCAGCAGCCAAAATATGACCACCGCCGCCGAAGAAAACAGCAATCTTACTTACATCAACGATTCCATTGGAACGCATACTAACTTTATATTCCTGTACATCGTCTTCACGAAGGAATATCGCCACCTCAACTCCTTTTGTAATACGAAGCTGGTCAATGACACCATCAAGATCCGATGGTACAACATTGTAAAAATTCTGAGCACGCTTACTGATACTAGAGACAATAATTTTTCCATCCAATAATAAGATACTTTCTAATAAACAGCGTCCTAATACTTGATTTTGAACAAATGTCTTTTGATAAAAAGTTTCATCTATTATTTTATTCGGAGTTGCCCCCAATGTAATTAACTTTCCAGCTATCGCCATCGTTTTTTCTGTTGTGTTAGAATGCTTAAATACGCCTGTATCGTGAACAATGCCAAGATATAAAGCTTCTGCTGTCGCCTTACTAATCTTATCTACATCGAATAAGTCATACAAAACTTCACAAGTAGAGCTAGAATCTGAAACCATCAATGTAACACTAGCAAAACCGGTGTTACTAATATGGTGGTCAATATTTACAGTTTTTTTCGCCTGCATTGCATAATATTGGGCTGCTCCTAAACGGTCTAAGCTGCCACAATCCAATGCAAAAAACAAATCGTAAGGTTCCTCGTCCTTGTAATCTGATTGTATGCAATTCGAGGAAGTTAAGAAACGGAAGGGCTCTGCAATTGGCTCTAAGTGAAGATCAATGGTCTTAGTTCTATCGGCATTATAGTTTTCTTGTAAATAATTATACAAAGCCAAACAAGAACTTGTGCAATCCCCATCCGGGCGAACATGACCTGTAATTCCAATTCTATTTGCTTTTCGAATGTCTTCCTCAAAACGTTTCATGAAAAGCCTCCTTACTGCTCATCCTCATGCCCTTTATCATCTGATTCCTCTTCGTCTGACGCTTTGTGATTACCAGCATTTACTTCATTAATTAATTTTGACATGGAAACGCCATACTCAATGGATTGATCCACAACAAAGAGAAGTTCAGGTGTATTTCTTAAATTAATACCACGAGCAAGCTGTCCGCGTAAAAACGGAGCAGCGCTTTTTAGCCCTGCAAGTGTATTCTTTTGAGATAGTTCATCTCCTAAGACACTGATATACACCTTTGCAGTTTTTAAGTCTGGTGCAACTTCCACTGCAACGATACTTGTCATCGGATTAATTCTAGGGTCCTTAAGTTCTCTTGATATAAGCATACTAAGTTCCTTTTGAACTTCTTGATTTATTCTGGTATTCTTAATACTGTTTTTTCTCATAAAACACCCTCATTCTTTCACCAACCCGTAAATTTGGGCAGTAACACAATATTTACAAATTTTCACACTAGTTATTTTAAAGTCAGGTTACTTCCTGATTTAAAATGCAAGCTAGTGTGAAAATTTGAAAGTTGTTTTCTTTTAATCTATTATCTTGGTACCTCTACCATCATATATAACTCAACTAAGTCATACTCCTGAATGTCATTGAATTTTTCAAATACAAGACCACATTCGTATCCTGTATTTACTTCCTTCACGTCATCCTTGAATCTCTTTAAGGAAGCCAATGCACCCTCAAAGATTTGAGTTCCTTCTCTTGTGATACGTGCAGAACAACCTCTGACAATCTTACCATCTAATACATAAGAACCTGCAATTGTACCAAGTCCAGAAGCCTTGAATACCTGACGAACTTCTGCATGACCCATTACCTTTTCTTCAAATGTTGGGTCTAACATACCCTTCATTGCTGCTTCTACATCTTCTATCGCGCTGTAAATAACACGATATAATCTTAAGTCAACCTTTTCACGCTCTGCTATTTCACGAGCCATATTATCAGGACGAACATTAAATCCAATAATAATTGCATTAGAAGTACTTGCTAACATAACGTCTGATTCATTAATAGCACCAACGCCACCATGAATAATACGAACTGCAACTTCTTCATTACTAAGCTTAACCAAACTCTGTTTTACAGCTTCTACAGAACCTTGAACATCTGCTTTTACGATTAAGTTTAATTCTTTAATGTTACCAGCCTGAATCTGTGAGAAGAGACCGTCTAATGATAACTTTGCCTTAGTATCTGCAAGAAGACGTTCTTTACCCTGTGAAATAAAGGCATCTGCAATATTACGTGCTTCTTTTTCATTTTCTGTAGCCATAAAGATTTCACCGGCATTTGGAACTGCGTTAAGACCAAGGATTTCAACAGGAGTAGATGGAGTAGCTTCCTTTACTCTTCTTCCCTTATCATCCATCATCGCACGTACTTTACCATAAGTAGAACCAATAACAATATTATCTCCTACATGAAGTGTTCCCTTTTGTACTAGAATAGTAGCAACGGTACCTCTTCCCTTATCTAGCTCAGCTTCTATTACGATACCTCTAGCCATACGGTCTGGATTCGCTTTTAGCTCTCCCATTTCAGCAGTTAAGATAATCATCTCTAGTAATTGATCAATACCTTCTTTGGTATGTGCAGAAACTGGAACAAAGATGGTATCACCACCCCAATCTTCCGCTATTAACTCATGCTCAGTAAGCTCTTGTTTTACTCTTTCAATATTTGCACTTGGCTTATCAATCTTGTTGATAGCAACAATGATTTGAACACCTGCTGCCTTTGCATGGCTGATAGCCTCAACTGTCTGTGGCATAACACCGTCGTCTGCTGCAACTACTAAAATAGCGATATCTGTGGATTTTGCACCACGCATTCTCATAGAAGTAAATGCTTCATGTCCTGGTGTATCAAGGAACGTAATCTTCTCTCCATTTACCTCAACGGTATATGCACCGATATGCTGTGTAATTCCACCTGCCTCACGAGAAGTTACATTAGCCTCACGGATAGCATCAAGAAGAGAGGTTTTACCATGGTCAACGTGACCCATAACGCAGACTACAGGAGGGCGTTTTACCATGAGGTTTTCATCTTCATCGTCTTCTTTTAATAACTCTTCTACCTTATTTACAAGAACTTCTTTTTCTGCAATAATTTCATAGCCTAAAGCAATTTCTTCCGCTTCTTCAAAGGTAATTTCTGAATTAATAGAAACCATCTTACCAGCAAGGAATAACTTCTTAACTACCACAGATGGCACAACTTTCATCTTATCTGCCAATTCTTTGATTGTTAGAACTTCTGGAATTATAACTGTCTTAATTTCGTCTTGTTTTTCTAGAGATTGCTGTGGTTTAGGCATAATAAAGGCACCCTTACGATTTGGGTCTTTTTTACCTTTTGCTGACTTAATATTACCATCCTCAACATTATTACGCCCACGATCACGGTTACGATCACGATCACGACTCTTGTCGTTAAATGCTGCTGCTCTTTGTTCTTTCGTTAATTCATTAGCAAGGTCGGATTTGATACTTGACTTCTCACCACTTTTTGGGTCGGTACGTTTTTTATCAAAGGATCTTGTGTATCCTGAATCCTTATCCTTGTCAAAATCCTTATTGAATCCGCCAAAAGATCCCTGTCCTTGGCTTCTACCAGCATATCCACCTTGACCTTGCGGTCTTCCGCCGTAGCTTCCTTGGCCTTGCGGTCTTCCGCCGTAGCCACCCTGGCCCTGTGGTCTTCTGTCTCCAAAGTTTCCTTGACCCTGTGGTCTATCGCCGTAGCTTCCCTGACCTTGTGGTCTTCTATCTCCATAGCTTCCTTGGCCCCCAGGTCTTCTATCGCCGTAGTTTCCTTGACCCTGTGGTCTATCGCCATAGCTACCCTGACCTTGTGGTCTTCTGTCACCGTAGCTTCCTTGACCCTGTGGTCTATCGCCATAGCTTCCCTGACCTTGTGGTCTTCTATCTCCGTAGCTTCCTTGACCCTGTGGTCTTCTGTCACCGTAGCTTCCTTGACCCTGTGGTCTATCGCCATAGCTTCCTTGACCCTGTGGTCTATCGCCATAGCTTCCCTGACCTTGTGGTCTTCTATCTCCGTAGCTTCCTTGACCCTGTGGTCTTCTGTCACCGTAGTTTCCTTGACCTTGTGGTCTATCACCACTATTTGGTCTTCTATCTCCGTAGCTACCTTGGCCCTGTGGTCTTCTATCTCCGTAGTTTCCTTGACCTTGTGGTCTGTCACCATTGTATGGTCTTCTATCTCCTGAATTTTGACCTTGTGGTCTTCTATCTCCGTAGTTTCCTTGACCTTGTGGTCTGTCACCATTGTACGGTCTTCTATCTCCTGAATTTTGACCTTGTGGTCTATCACCATTGTATGGTCTTCTATCTCCTGAATTCTGACCTTGTGGTCTGTCACCATTGTATGGTCTTCTATCTCCTGAATTCTGACCTTGTGGTCTTCTATCTCCATAGCTTCCCTGACCCTGTGGTCTTCTATCTCCAGAATTTGTTGAAGTCTGTGGTCCTTCTCCGTTGTTTCCTTGTGGTCTTCTATCTGTATGTTGGTACTTTCTATCACCAACGGATTGTATGTTATCTTCACTCTCGGTGCTTCCAGTTGTTACATTTTGTTCACTCATATTTTTTCTCTCTCCCTGCGCTGTCATTGGTCGTTGTTTGTGCACCACTGGCTCTGAAGGAGTCTGATCTGCCTTTGCCGTAACGCTGTTATTTTTTTCTGGTTTTTCCACTCTTGATGCCTTTCCATTATCTATAGATTTTGGCTCATTGCTACTTACTGAACCTTTAAATTTTCCTCGGACCAAATCAATTTCTTTTTCTTCAATGTTATTGCGATAACTTTTTACCTCAGATCCTTTTGACTGTAAAAAGTTAACAATCACATTGTTGTCTACTCCTAACTCTTTGGCTAATTCATGGATTTTCATTTTTGCCATATATTACTACCTCCGCTTATAGGTTCTCAACAATACCGCTTCATCATTTCGAACTCTCCTGATTCAAACATTTTTCTATGCTTCTTGCCATTCCTTGGTCATTAATACTTAAGGATGCGCGAAATTCTTTTCCTATCGCGTGTCCAAGATCAGTCTTTTCACCGAAGATATAGATCGGTACATCGTAGAAGGTACACATATTGCGAAACATTTTTTTCGTATTCTCAGAAGCATCTTCCGCCACTATGACCACGCACGCCTTCCCCTCTTTTACCGACTTTTCGGTAGAAAACTCTCCACTTGCCACATATCCTGCTTTGGTTGCCAATCCTAGTAACGACATAACTCGTTTCTTCGTGGCTGCTGCCTTAAGCAACATTTCATCATTCATCTGCAATCTCACTCAACTCACTTTCCAATTGTTCATATACCTCTTTTGGAATCGCAGTTTTTAAGGATCTCTCAAGCCCTTTGCTTTTGATGGCTTTTCTAAGACATTCCAATGAGTTGCATATGTATGCGCCTCTACCGTTTTTCTTTCCAGTTGTATCAAGTACAATCGTATCTTCTGGTGTCTTTAACACCCGAATCATCTCTTTTTTACTTTTCATCTCTCCACAACCGGTACACTTACGTAATGGAATTTTTCTTGTATTCATATCGTCATCTACCTCTCAGGGACATTCTATTCCTCGTAGTAACTACCATATACCTGTGATTCGCTTTTGATATCAATTTTGTATCCGGTTAATCTTGCAGCGAGTCTAGCATTTTGTCCCTGTCTTCCAATTGCTAAAGATAACTGATAATCTGGTACAATAACCTTCGCACTCATTTCGCCTTCACTAACATCCACTGAAACAACCTTTGCTGGACTTAATGCATTCTCAATTAATTCTGCAGGATCATCACTCCAGTTAACAATGTCAATTTTTTCACCGCCAAGTTCATTCACAATGGCATTTACTCTAGCACCATTTAAACCTACGCAAGCTCCAACTGGATCCACGTTAGGGTCGTTACTGGATACTGCCATTTTTGTTCTATCTCCAGCTTCACGTGAAATGCTCTTGATTTCTACAATTCCTTCTTTTACCTCAGTAACTTCGGCTTCAAATAATCTCTTTACAAGTTCAGGATGAGTTCTAGAAACTGTAATCTTAGGTCCTTTGGTAGTATCTTTTACTTCTAGTACATAAAGTTTTATACGGTCTGTAGGACGAAAATGCTCACCCTTGATCTGTTCATTCTCCATAAGTACAGCATCTACTTTACCAAGGTTAATGCTTACGTTGTTTCCAACATAGCGCTGAACGATACCTGTTACAATATCTTTTTCTCTTCCATAGTATTGATTGAATAAAACTTTACGCTCTTCTTCACGAATTTTTTGAACCACTACCTGCTTCGCTTTTTGAGCTGCAATTCGTCCAAAGTTCTTTGGAGTAACTTCCACCTGAACGATATCACCTAATTCATACTTTCCTTTTGGGAATTTCATTGTAGCTTCGGCCAAACTGATTTCGAGTACAGGATCTTGCACCTGTTCTACTACAACGCGCTCCGCAAATACGCTGACAGCTCCTGTCGTACGATCAATATAAACTTTAATATTGTCTGCCTTCCCAAAATGATTTTTGCACGCTGCTACTAAAGAATTTTCCATCGCATCTAATAAGACTTCTTTGCTGATGTCCTTTTCTTTCTCAATCTGATTCAACGCTTCTATTAGTTCCTTGTTCCCTTCCATGTTCTACAATTCCTCCTTAAGATTAAAAGTCAAGCGCTAATCTTACCATAGCGATGTCTGCTCGTGCAAACTCCATGGTTGTTCCATCTGCCTGCTCTATTATCAGCTTTTCCTGATCAAAATCCGTCAAAATTCCCTCAAAATCCTTTTGCTTGTTAATTGCCTTATATAGCTTTATTTCAACTTCTTCACCAAGGCTGCGTTTAAAATCCTTGTCTTTTTTAAGTTGTCTACCAAGTCCTGGAGAACTTACCTCAAGAATATAGGCATCCGGAATAAAATCCTTCTCATCAAGCAAATCACTGAATCGTCTGCTGACTACCTCGCAATCATCTACCGTAATACCGCCTTCCTTATCAATGTAAGCACGTAAATACCAATTACCAACCTCTTTTACATACTCCACATCAACCAATTCGAAATTATTTTCTTCCATAATCGGTGTAAGAAGTTGTTCCGCCTTTAACTCATATTCCTCTCTCTTTGTCATAAAGACACCTCCTTTTTTATTATTACCATATTGATACTTCTTCATGACAAATGATGTGTTGACTTGGCGCTATGTGGGTCAAAATGTGGGTCAAAATGTGGTCCAGATTCGCTGGGGCCCACAGCAAAAAGTAAGAGTGGACTTTCGTCCACTCCCGTCATTATCATATCATTGCATCGGATTTATTATATCATTCATTCCAAATTATTGCAAGGACTATTTCAGAACTGTTAGATTAGGCGGATACTGACTTCTCCAGTATGAATGGTTTCCCTTTTCTTATCTTCGTATTCTACGATCAACCCTCCATTGTCTTCAATCCCAATCGCAGTTGCCTTCTTTGGTTCACTGTAGCCTAAGATGTTGATTTCCTTCCCAAGTATCATCGAGTTCTCCCGATAGTCTTTTAAGAATTCTCTGTTATCAGAATCCATACAAATTTGTAACACCTGACATAGGATCTCTGCTATTAGCTGATTTCTACTTACTTCATCGGTATCTCCATGATAAAGTGCTCCAGCTACCTCTTTTAACTCAGAAGGAATCTGTTCCATCTGTATATTGAAATTAATGCCAATTCCAAGAATAATGCTGTCAATAAGTCCTGTTTCACAATCTGTGACTGCTTCTGTCAAAATACCACAGACCTTTTTCCCTTCATAATACAAATCATTGACCCACTTAATCTGCGTTTCTTTCTTCGTCACCTTTTTAATGGCGCGGTAAACCGCAACTGAAGCGGCTGTTGTTATATAAATTGCATCCGTGGCAGTAAGCTGCGGCTTTAATATTATACTCATGTAGATACTGCTACCTTCCAAAGAAATAAAGTTTCTACCACGTCTTCCACGCCCATTCGTCTGAACATTTGCAACGAAGACACTTCCATGAGGTGCTCCATTTGCAGAGGCCATTTTTGCATCTTGATTCGTAGAACCAGTCACTTCTCTGACCTCAATGCTAAGACTTTCCATTTCTTCATTAAGAAAGGTCTTTATCCCTTCTACAGATAATACATCGCTGGCTGTAGCCAAACAATATCCCCTGTTAGGCACTGCTTTAATCTTATATCCCATGGTTTCTAGTGCTTTGATTGCTTTCCACACTGCTGCTCTTGACACTTGTAATCTACCCGCAAGCTCTTCACCTGAAAAAAATTCTCCACGATTTTCTTCTAAAGTTTTAAGTACCTCTTGTTTTACTGACATCCAATCCCTCGTTTCCTATCGGTAGTAAGAGTTCTCCTCTTTTTCTAACCTTAATTATAGCGAATCTAAGTAATGGATTCAACCATCAGATATCAGATATTAGATATATATCCTTTAAGTTACTATAGGATAAATTCCATTAAGTTATTATAAGATATATCCTATTTAGTTATTATAAAATATATCCTATTTAGTTATTATAAAATATATCCTATTTAGTTATTATAAAATATATCCTATTTAGTTATTATAAAATATATCCTATTTAGTTATTATAAAATATATCTTATTTAGTTATTATAAAATATATCCTATTTAGTTATTATAAAATATATCCTATTTAGTTATTATAAAATATATCTTATTAAGTTCTATAAGATATATAACTGTAAGTTACCATAAACATGAGAATACTTTACTTCTTACCTTAAGACACTTTTTACTTATCATCGCTTGCTTTTGTATACGGAGCCAATGTAAGACGTACAAAAAATCCTTGACCATGATGACAGTTTGGACATTCCTTTGGTGCTTCTGTTCCTTCATGAACATATCCGCAATAGTCTTCCTGCAAATCTACTGGATAACCTCCATCCACTGTGATTGTCTCACCCATAAAAGGTCTTAAGTGCTCATAAAATAATTTTGCATGAGCGTATTCCTGATCCGCTGTAAAATTAAATATTTGTTCAATTACGTAATATTCTTGCTTTCTGGCTTGTTTCCCAGAAAAGGTATATCGATTTCTAGCTTGACTCTCTCCGGCAAATGCTCTCATTAAATTACCTTTGGTTTCACTATTCTTAAATTCAACAGACATAAAAAAACCTCCTGTATTCCATACTCTTTTGAAAGTATTACCGAAAATACAGAAGGTTATGTTTAAGTTTCAAAACTTGTAACATTATAACATGTTTTTACTAATGACAAGGAATCGTTTGTGCAGCATATTTTTTACTTAGTTTTAATCGTATTTTTCACTTGGTTTTAATCGTATATTTCACTTGGTTTTAATCGTATATTTCACCTGGCTTTATATGAAGTAAAAAGTACAAGCAAATAAATATTTTAATTAAAACAAAATTCCTGTGTCCGTAGCTGCTTTATAATAAGAAACTAACGGTAGAAAACTTTGTGCAAAGTTCTTGGTCCCTGGTCCAGGCCCAATGACACTGTCCCCTACAATCTTTTTACTGCCACCTAAGGTAGCACTTTGGTTGTCCGTAGCTGATTCAAATGTCATTAAGCCATAGGTAAGATATTTCTCATTTCCTGTTAATTCATAACATATTGTTAATGCTTCTAAGATAATAGTGTTATTACCAAGTCGTTTTAGACTAGGTAACTCTTTGTAATAGAACAAACCATTGTCCATATAGCAGTTCTCTATTAAATCATCTACTGCTCGAATTATCATACCTTTGATATTTTCACTCGGTCTAATGCGATAATATCTCATTAAACTTCCAACAGCGATAGAGATCATAAAGACAACTCGAATTGCAGTATTATCTGTATATGGAGAGAGCCAATGTCCATATTCCTTCTCCCAATCTTCAAAATGTCCTACAATCCAGTCACACTTCAAAAGCCAGCGTTCTTCATGAGTTTCCTTATATAGAGCCACAAGGCTTCGCATCGCCCATCCTGTTTCTCTCGCATTTATCTCACCCTTTTTATGAAACATTGGTGTTTCTAATAAACGCAAGATATTCTCTCCGATTCCGATTGCCGTTTTATACGCTTCTTCATCCCCGGTAAAATGATAATAATCGATTAATCCTTCGACCCATTGATGACTGCATACAATTGTACTGTTTAATACATGGTTGTTCGTATGTTCCCATTGACCTCCATAATATAACGGATTGTCGCTATAGTGGCATACATCCACATCCATCCAATGTCTACCTGCCACTAATAAATAGTCTAGGAAACGTCTCGTACCAGTCCTTACATACATAAGTGCACAAGCATGAGGAAAATCATATTCATTGTTCGTCCATACCGGTAAACCGCCCCCGCGTCCTTGCGTAGTATAACCCGGATCCGGAGAATCCCCCCAATTTAACATTCCATAGCATCTAGCATGACTATCCGCTTTTGCAATTAAGGAGAGTTCTACCTTTGATATCTTTTTATCAACAAAGACGTCATGAAATGTTCCTGACTCTCTGTAAACATTGCTGTCTAATTGCGGACGATCTGGCATCTGATAAATTAAACTACGATTATTTAATTCCTTTAAATCTTCTTCGTTCGAGTGAAAATGAAGTAGGAATTTCTGCTCTCTAGCCATTCCAGATTGCATAATAACCTTCGTCGCATTCTCAGGAACCAAACTAAGTTTAATTCCCTGCTTCGATGCCTCTACTGCTTTCGGATAGTTTTGCTGTGCCTGATAGATCGTAGCACAAACACCACCCTCTGATGTGTTATAATCCGCAAACATGGTTCCGTAGAACACCTCCGCAATGTGCTCATTTGCTTCATATAGCAAATCTTCAGCATCTACTTTTTTAGATACAGTTTCTCCTTCTTCACTTACCAAATAACTGGTTCGGTAATTTGAGGTTGCTACACAAGTACGATTTACCTCTAATTTATTTTTCTCTTTGCCATTTGCAAAGATTTCATATTGTAGCGATTCAATTGGCAAAGCATCATTTGAAGTGTTAAATAAACGATAAGAAACTTCAAACCATGGTTTTCCTGCATAGGCAGTCAATTGAACTGTTACTCTGTAAGACTTCTCTTTCCATATATGTTCTCCTTCACCCTCTAAGGTAACACATACAGGCCCTTCCTCCACTACATGAAACTCATGAAGTTTAAAATCACATGCTCCTTCATGTTCTATATAAAGTTGTGGCATTCCAAACTGGCTTTCTTCATAAACGGTTCCACCACACTTTAATTCCTTTAGAAAACTGCCCTGTCCTGTTTTAGTCGTAAAGGTAAGTTCGCCGGTATCTATGGTATAGTTTAAAGAATCCTTATCCTTTGTCAGGCACAAAACATTCGGTTTCTTCTCATAGGTTAGAACTGAATTTTCTATCTTATTTCCATTTTTACTTTCTTCGAATTCTGTTCTATCTAGATATAATTCATAGGATGTTCCTTGATTACCTGGCAGATTTGCTAAGAAACGAACAAATAAGAAACGGATGGAACCATCCTCCCAATAACTTGTTACTTTTGTTTGTGATAAGGTTTCTATTCCGTCTTTCGCAACAACGATACCCTCAATATTTCTTAACTTATCCTTAGCAATTGGTACCGCAATACTGCATGGCTCCCCTAAGCGTTCTTTTAAGTAAATCTTTTCAAAGGTTAGTGTAATCATACGTGTGTCCTTCTCCCTTCCAAACAAACAGCATCTTATGTAGTTTTCAGCTCACTTTGATACTGAATTGATACTTTGATTGCTTGTATTATATCACAATAATTCTTTAATGTATGGCAATATTCTTGCTCTATAACGTTGTTTTTACTGTTTTTTTGCACACCGACACAAGTTAAAACAAAAATAGCCTTATGTCAAGTAATAGAATTTCATGAATTCTACAACTTTCCATAAAGCTATTAACTAATTCCTCTAATTAAACTCTCTTATTATTCCTTATCTGAAGACATAGATGCCTCTTTCCTATTCTTATTGATACGAATAGATTTACCAACAAATAAACCACCTGTTGCAAGTACTGCAAGGAATATAACCTTAAATGCGGTTCGTAGAAATTCGACTATAAAATTTTCCATCGCTCTACCTCCTTCAATTTAATCTTACGTTAACCAAAACTGATTTTATTATACAATAAACCGTAAAAAGATGCAAATTGAAAAAGCGAAGAACTTATGAGTAAACACTAGTTATTATCTACTATATACTTATTAATAATATCATATCATCGAATTATCTTCGATGAGAAAGCTCTCCGATAATATCGTCCCAGTCAACACCACGTTCTGCCATTAACACCATCATATGATAAAGAAAATCTGAAATTTCATATTTTAATTCTTCCGGATTTGGATTTTTAGCTGCAATCACGATTTCTGTAGCCTCTTCTCCGCATTTTTTAAGAATTTTATCAATTCCCTTTTCAAACAGATAATTTGTATAAGATCCTTCTTTTGGATTCTTTTTACGGTCTAATATTACTTGAAACACATCCTGTAAAACTAATAAAGGGTTTGACTCTTCGTACTCCTTTTTCACTAATTCTTGAAAGAAACAAGTTGTATTTCCGGTATGGCATGCTGGGCCTTGTGGTTGTACCATTGCTAAAATTGTATCCTTATCACAATCGAGGGTTAAGGCTCTTACATACTGGTAATTCCCTGAAGTCTCACCCTTAATCCATAGGCTTTGCCTGCTTCTAGAATAATATGTCATACGTCCAGTTTCTAAAGTCTTTTCATATGCTTCTTCATTCATATAAGCAACCATAAGAACATCCTTGGTTTTATAATCCTGTGTTACGACAGGGATTAACCCTTGTTCATTTAATTTAAATTCAGAAAATGGAAGATTACTTCGAAACGAATTCATTTCTATTCCCGTATCTTTTAATAATCTCTTAATTTTATAGATGTCCTTATTTTCATAATAATCAGTTGCAACACCTAGCACATTCTTTGTTTTAATCAAGGTTTCCATATCATTCCGTAACAAACTGTCTCTGATATAGACTGGGAACGGCGCTGTCTCTATTTTTTCTAAGATGCTCTCTGTCATGTAGACATGTTTGATAAGTACCGCATCGATGCCTAACGGAAGGATATCCTTCCTTAATTCTTCACGCTGTAAGATACCGTCATTTTTTTCAGCACTCGCATCAAACTCTAAGATGATTTTATCTTTACCAAAACGATCAGAGCCTTCTTTTAAGATTGAGATATCTGTCAGTTTACAATACGGCAGTACCACCTTGGAAGCTCCAGTATAGAATGCTTTTTTAATATCCTCAAAACGCTTTGCGAGGTATCCAATCATGACTGGTATCTCTACCTTCTTCACAATGGCTTTCACAGTTAATAGAAATTCTTCTCGTTCTTTCTCTAAGATAGAATAGTTATAGATAAATATTTCATCTGCACCGTTTTGTTCATAAGCTAAAGCTCGTTTTATTACACTATCCTCTAGCTCATTTTCTGCATTAATGTTAGCAATAATTTTTTTATACATAAAATTCTCTCTTTCTTCTAAGTACACTTTGTACACTTTGTGAACTTTGTACGCTTCGTTTCCTTGTCATGTATAAGCAAAAGCATGCTCCGCTAATTTTACTTGTCAAGACTAAGCTACTGCTCGAACAGTCTGGTCGCATTCTCGAGTTCAATTCTTCGTTCGTATAACGCTTTCCCAATAATTACTCCAGATACTTTTATTTTATCCAGCTCCTCTAAATCTTTCATTGAGGATACTCCGCCCGAAGCAATAATGTTAAGACCAGTTAAATCGACCATCTCTTTCGTGTGTTCTATGTTAGGTCCTTGCAGCATACCATCCTTGGAAATGTCCGTATAAACTATCGTAGATACCCCAAGCTCCTTCATCTCAAGGGCAAGAGAAACTGCATTATAATTACTAACTTTCTCCCATCCTTCTATCGCTACCATTCCATTTTTTGCATCGATTCCGATTACTATTTTATCTGCTCCAAAGGTAGAAATAATCTCTTTCACAAACTGCGGGTTTTCCACGGCTTTCGTGCCAATAATAACACGGTTTACTCCGAGATTTAACTTATGTTCTATATCCTGTATGGTACGGATACCACCTCCAACCTGAATCGGTACTGAAACAGTCTGAACGATTTCTTTTATCACCTCATCATTCACGCTATGACCAGCTAAGGCACCATCCAAATCTACAATATGAATGTAACTTGCTCCTTGACCTTCCCACTGCATCGCTATGTTAGCAGGAACATGAGAATACACTTCTACATCATGAAATTGTCCTTGCCTCAATCTAACACACTGTCCATTCCGAATATCAATTGCTGGATATAATCTCATAGTTGTCTCCTATCTGCCGTCTTTTGGCTAACTATTTTATTCTACAGTTCCTTTAGTGGATAATACACCTTGTATCCTAGGGTCAATACCACTCGCTTCATCTAGTGCCTTTGCGAATGCTTTAAACATAGCTTCTACAATGTGATGATTGTTATTACCATCCATTTGTTTTATGTGAAGATTCATGCCAGCACTATAAGAGATAGCATAAAAGAATTCTTTTACAAGCTCTGTATCCATATAACCTAACTTTTCACAGGTTAATTGCGCCTGATAATTTAAATACGGACGTCCAGATAAATCGATTGCACATAAGACCAAAGTTTCATCCATAGGAAGCAAAAAAGAACCATATCGACGAATACCTATTTTTTCATCTAGTGCCTGTTTGATTGCCTGCCCCAGAACAATACCAGTATCCTCTACGGTATGATGAGAATCCACATAAAGGTCTCCCTTTACTTTAATCGTTAAGTCAAAAAATCCATGTTTTGCAAAGCTTTGTACCATATGATCTAAGAATCCAATCCCTGTTTCTATCTCAGCTATCCCTGTCCCATCCAGATTTAACTCTAATGTAATATCCGTTTCTTTCGTTTTTCTAGAAATTTTCGCTGTGCGGTTCATAAATAACCTCATTTCTGCACTGCTATCTAATCTATCACTTGTTGTCGCAGTGCAGACACAAGAGTATGCCGCCAAAGGCGGAAATTCACTTCACACTTCGTCGTTTTCAAATCTCACTGATATTGAATTAGCATGAGCTGTAAGTCCTTCTGCCTTTGCAAACGTGACAATATCCTCGTAAACAGGAAAAAGGGCTTCTCTTGAGTAAGAAATGATACTGGACTTTTTAATAAAATCATCTACACTCAGTGGTGAGAAGAATTTTGCGGTCCCATTCGTTGGTAGTACATGGTTAGGTCCTGCAAAATAATCTCCAAGTGGCTCAGAAGAATATTCTCCAATAAAGATGGCACCAGCATTCTTAATCTTTGTCATTACCTCAAACGCATTCTTGGTCATAATCTCAAGATGCTCAGAAGCTATCTCATTTGCTGTATCAATAGCTTCACTTAAGTTTTTCGCAACCAAAATATATCCATAGTTATCTAAAGAAGCACGAATGATTTCACTACGATTTAAAACTTCTAAGAATCCATCTATCTCATCTGATACTTTCTTAGCAAGTGATTCACTTGTTGTAATTAGAATAGAAGAAGCCAACTCATCATGCTCAGCTTGTGATAAAAGGTCTGCCGCAACAAATCTTGGATTAGCAGTTTCATCAGCAATTACAAGAATTTCGCTTGGTCCAGCGATAGAATCAATGCTAACATTTCCATATACAGCTTTTTTTGCAAGCGCTACATAGATGTTACCAGGTCCAACTATCTTATCTACTTTTTTTATTGAATCCGTTCCATAAGCAAGTGCAGCGATTGCTTGTGCCCCACCCACTTTATAGATTTCGGTTACCCCTGCCTCTTTCGCTGCAACTAAGGTACCTGGATTTACATTGCCATCAGCACCTGGTGGTGTTGTCATAGCTATTCGTCTGACACCAGCAACTTTCGCAGGTAAAACATTCATTAATACGGAAGATGGATATGCAGCCTTTCCTCCTGGTACATAAACACCTACTGCATCGATTGCGGTTACCTTTTGTCCAAGAATAACACCATTGGGCTCACTGTCAAACCAGCTATATTGCTTTTGTTTTTGGTGATAAGCTTCAATGTTATGTATGGACTTACGGATAACATCAAGCGTTGATGGTGGTATCTGTTCATATGCCTTCGCAATTTCTTCTTCCGTTACACGTATCGTTTCCTTTGTGATGGTAGCTTTATCAAATCGTAAACTATATTCAAATAAAGCCTCATCGCCACGTTTTTTTACATCACTAATAATGCCAGCAACTTGATCTTCATATTCTCTATATTGATTCGGACTACGTTTTAGTAGGTTTTCCAATATATTATTTTTTGTTGATTCATTTAATTCGATAATTCTCATATTAATAATCATGCCTCCATATCCTGCAAACTTTAACTGCAGATACAAATTTGCTACTACCTTTTTTTAGTCTTCCATTATTGAGCTTCCGTAAGTACTTCTCTCAAGTCATTAATCATCTTTGTAATTCTTTCATGTTCCATCTTCATACTCACTTGATTGACTACTACACGAGCGGATAACGGACAAATCTCTTCTAGTACTTCCAATCCATTTTCTTTTAATGTAGAACCTGTCTCAACGATATCTACAATTACTTCTGATAATCCAACAATTGGTGCTAACTCTATCGAGCCATTCAACTTTATTATTTCTACTGTTTGATGCTTCTTATTATAAAAATAATCTTTTGCAATATTCGGATATTTCGTTGCTACACGTATCAATTCACCGTGATGCAAAAGTTCTTTCGCACTCGCTGGTCCAGCAATACACATACGACATTTGCCTAGATTTAAATCTAAAACCTCGTACATCTTTCTTCCTTCTTCTAGAATGGTGTCTTTCCCAACCACTCCGATATCAGCAGCACCATATTCTACATAGGTCGGAACATCATTTGCTTTTGCTAAGAAAAAACGAAGTTTTAACTCTTCATTCGTAAATATTAATTTTCTAGAGGTTGGATCCTTCATCTCATCACAGGTAATTCCAATCTGCTCTAATATCTCTAGCGCCTTTTTCGCAAGGCGACCTTTTGCTAATGCTATTGTAATATATTTCACTATAACCTCCTAGGATAACATTCCTTTGAGTGGTACCGTTTGTACTGTTCCATCGATTGCATGAATCACCTCTACCTCGTCTTCGGTAAATAATGCAAGAATACCACCAATACTCATACGATTTGCATACGCTATATAATCCTCTCTCGTTTTTCTTTCGTCATGGGCCAACATTTCAATCTTCATCTCCTGTCCACGAAAATGATTGGCAAGAGCCACAGCATTTGCGATATAAGAAGAATCGTAAACAATCAAGGTATTCTCTAATTCAGGCTCTCCTAATAGTTTTTGCCTACTTAGTGCAGTCAGAAGTTGGTCTATTAAAACAGCCATACCAATCGCTGGTGCCTGCTTTCCAAACTGCGAAACCAAAGAATCATAACGACCTCCAGTAATCACCGCATCACCGGTTCCATAGGTGTAAGCTCTGAAAATAATTCCGGTATAGTAATTGTACTTACTAAGCATTCCTAAATCAAAGGTGATATACTGTTCATATCCATAGAGTGTTAATAATTCATATAGTTTTTCCATACGCTCTAAAGCATTTCTTGCACGTTCATTATGGATGGATTCCTTCACACCAAGTACTTTATCTAGTGTTCCAAAAAGGTCAGTTAACTGTAAAATAACACTCTTTACAGGTTTTTCTAACTTCTTTCCACTAATTAGTTCTTCCACACCAAATAAATTCTTATTTTCAATCAGAATACGTAACTGTTCGGTTTCATCTTCATCAAATCCTGCTTCTTCTACAATTCCGAGAAAGAAGTCAGCTTGACCTATTTCTACTTGAAACTCTTTTAAACCGGCACATTTTAAGCATTCTACCGTCAATGCAATCATCTCAGCATCCGCTTCTATACTTGCATCATTAATTAATTCTGCTCCTAACTGAGTAGTTTCCTTTAATTTCCCCTGGTAACTGCTACTATTAATAAAAGTGCTTCCACAATAACTTAAACGTATTGGCATCTCTTCTGTCTTATAGTATTTAGCAACGCAGCGTGCTATGGATGGTGTGATATCTGGGCGAAGTACTAAGGTATTACCTTCCCTATCAAAAAACTTATACATCTCTTTACCACTTACACTTCCACGTTCTTTGCTAAAAATATCAAAAAACTCAAACATCGGGGTTTGTATCTCATGAAATCCATGCAGTGCCAAGCGCTTACTAAGCTCTTGTTCTAGCATCTTTTTCTTTGCAAACTCAGAGTTATAAATATCACGAACACCCTCTGGGGTGTGTAATAATCTATCCATAAAAATCCTTCTTTCATAGCACTTTATCGTGGTAACGTGATAATTCGCTACCATACGAAGTTAATTTATTATAATGCAAATGCACTATCATGTCAATGGAATAAACTTACGATAAATACCATGAATATGCAAAAGAGCTGTCACAGACAGACTTTGGCAGAGAGTCTTAATCCTCTCTTTCCAACAAATCTTTTTGTAACAGCTCTAAAAATGGAACGAATACTCCACTATGTCTTCTCATATAAAAATCCTCGCAAAGCTCCTCTTTTCGGAAACTCTTCCTTCCTCCAGATAGCTTTCGATTCCAAAATCCCATAAGTTCCCCAAAACGTAAATAATAGAATTCATCTTTTTTTGAAAAATAAATTAAAATAAAAGAGATTCCACCTTGTAGTTCAAAGTCCTCCATAAACTTCACCTGATGTTCATGGATATTTTGCAGGGAAAAAGTATCCACCGCACATTCCTTCGCATCAAAACAAACCGGTATTCCCTGAACCGCTCCAATATAATCGACTGTACTTTTTTGTTCAAAATAAGCAAGTGTTATATGACGTTTTTCTTTATCAATCTGAATTGGTGTAATCGGAGTTGGTACCTTTTGAATTAACGCTAATTGATTCTCACGATATTTCTCTAATGTCAGATTAATTAACTCTTCTAGCGCAGATCCACGAAGCCCTCTCGAATTCCATGATGGCACTTATTTCCCCTCCTTTTTGCACCCTAGTTATCGCTAAATAAACTTTTCTCTAAGTTTTTGAATAATTTAGGATATGGTGCTATTATCTTTTGATTACTTAATTTCTCTAGCTCTTTAGGAAGATTAGGAAACTCTAATCGGTAAGAGTGAAGTAACTGATGACTTAAGCCATACTGTTTTTGCATTTTTTTATTCAGCGTTTCATCACCATATTTCGTATCACCAATAATCGGATGCCCAATGCTACTTAAGTGAGCACGAATCTGATGAGTCTTACCGGTGATTAATAATACCTCTAAGAGTGTATATCCGTTCTTACTTAATATCGGTTGATATTCAGTCTCAATGTAGGAACTTTCACCATCGTTAGGATCATTCGTAGTAATCCTTACTTTATTCGTCTTCTCGTCTTTAGCCAGATATCCATTGATTCGAGCACCCTTAGTCATCGTTCCTTTGACAATACAGCGATAATATTTATGAAGACTACGATCCTGTAGCTTTGCTGACATCTCCTGAAGTCCTAGTAAGCTTTTACCGGCAATTACTATCCCGCTGGTATTTCGGTCTAATCGATTGCATACCGATGGTTTAAATGTCGATAACTCCTCTTTTGTCAAACTCCCCATCTCTAAAAGATAAGCAATTAATAGCTCAACCAATGATACATCGGATTCTTTTGCACGTTGTGATAACATACCAATCGGTTTATTAATAATAACTACATGAGAATCTTCGTATAAAACATCTAGTTTTACAGCTCTTTGATTCACCTTAGCATCAAGCTGATAAGATTCTTTGAAGCTTTCTATTGTCTCCTCTGCTAGGAAAAGACGAACGATATCCCCCTCTATAAGTTTTTCTGCTCCTTCTGCCTTTTTTCCATTCAAGGTAATATTTTTCTTTCGAAGCATTTTATAAAAAAAACTCTTAGGCGCTTTATTAAGATATTTTGCTAAGAACTTATCCAGTCTTTGACCTGCCTCATTTTGTACTATGGTGATTTCTCTCACTTTATTAACATCCTTTACTATATTATATAGATGGCCATTAGTAATGGGCATCTAGCGCCGATTTCATACGTGTGAAACACGTAATCTACCCTATGAAATCGTTCACATCCGCTGGAATTATCTCATCAAATGATTTTATAAAATAATCTGCTAATCTCTTCTTCTCTTCCTCAATCGATACAGAAAACTCATCCCAAACAGCACAAACTTTCATACCAGCATTTTTTCCTGCTAATATTCCTTGAGGAATATCTTCAAAAACTAGACAGTTTTCTGGTTTTACAGCAAGTTTCTCTGCAACAAACAGATAAATATCTGGCGATGGTTTACCCTTCGCAACCTCACAAGAAGTATGAATCGCATCAAAATACTGTTCCACATTAAGTTCCTTTAGTACTGCACTAGCAAGTTCCTTAGAATTACTTGTTGCAATTCCTGTTTTTATATTATTTTCTTTTAAGTATTGTAAAAATTTAAGTGCCCCTTGTTTTAATGGAACTTCCTTTGAATATTTCTCATATGCCATCTCGTTCCAAGTGTCCTTAATTTCTTCTACAGAAGGTTCTAACTGAAATCGTTCTTTAAAATAGATTGCAGTTTCAGAAAAACTCATTCCTTCAATTTCTCGTTGTAGACCTTCCGGTAACTCAATCCCAAATCTACTTAAGTATTCCACATCAATAGCCTCCCACATCCACATGGAGTCTACCAATGTTCCATCTAAATCAAAAATACATGCATTTATATTCTTTAGCACAATAATCTCCATTCTGTCGCAATTAGTGTGAAATATCTTGATTTTCACACTTGTAATCATGCCAACTCAGTAAGTATGCATTTTTTTTGCACCACTATAAATTTCTGTTATCTATTCTCACGCAACGCTTCAATTTCTTCTTCGGTAAGCTCACGATATTCGCCAAGAGAAAGGCTCTCATCAAGGACAAGACTTCCCATCGAAATTCGTTTCAAATAGATAACCTCATTCCTGGTCGCTTCAAACATTCGCTTTATTTGATGAAATTTACCTTCCCGTATCGTTACATATGCTTCTTGCTCTGAAATACGCTCTAACTTCGCCGGCAAAGCGGTAAACTCCTCGTCTATTTTAAGTCCAGCTGCAAATGCTTCTTCGTCTTCTTTTTTAAGAGGGTCCCGAAGTTTTGCAAAATAAACTTTATCAACATGTTTTTTAGGACTCAATAGCTGATGAGCTAAATCACCATCATTGGTAATAATTAAAAGTCCCTCTGTATCCTTATCTAAGCGTCCTACTGGAAAAAGATCTTTTCTCTTTGCCTCATCAATTAAATCAACGACTGTAGTCTGTTTTTTATCATTCGAAGCAGATACCACTCCAGCAGGCTTATTTAACATAAAATACTCCAAAGTAACATAGGATAACTCCCTGCTATCAACGAAGATTTTATCATGATTACTATCAACCTTAGTTTCTGGCGAAGTTTCGGTATTCCCATTTACCATTACTCTGCCCTTTCGTATCATCTGCTTTACTTCTGTTCTAGTTCCAACCGATAAATCCGCAAGGTATTTATCCAGTCTTAGCATCGAATTTGATTTACTCATTACTTCCTCCAGCCTCTGTATTTACATCCAACGCCAACCTGGCAAATACTTATTCTTAAAGTTCCCTTTACTATACTTACCAAATCCAAGTGGATAACCATCTACGCAAACTAATAACCATCCATCTTTACATTCTTTCTTTATCTCAATTGATTCACACTTAAGATAACGAATCACATCCTCATCTTTGGAAGAGAGGTTATAGATATTATCGTATTCTGAAGCTTTCAGTGCGCTAGCTAGAGCTTGGCTTGGTTCAAAACGATTTTTTTTCATTTCACCTAATAATAAACCTGAGCGTAAGATACGAAGTCCTTTTAAATCCACTAAGTCCTCTGGTAAAAGATATAAACGATCCTCTCTTACCGTAATTCGGTTGATATCAATTGGAAAGTTAATCTTTTGAAAGAATTCCTTTGCCTCTTCTGAGATTTGTTTTGTTTCTTTTGCAGGAATTTGGTAAGGCTCATGGATACTGCTTGGAGCAGTTTCTTTCTTACGAAGCAGAGCAACATAATGTCCCTCCCCTTCGATTCTTTGTGGCCATAAACGTAACGTATGAACAAGTTCCTTTGGTCCATCTACCCATTCTGGTTTTCCAAAATCAAATCCTTTATAAGAAACATTGTTTCGATTCTTCATATTTTCTAATCGGTCTTTATCTTCTCCTCGAAGTGGATAGTCAGGCTGATTCTCTAAAGAATTCCAGATAGCTGGTACAATCTCCATATCAGGCTCTTCTTCAAGTAAAAATTTGATGGTGCCTTCATTCTCTTCTGTCGAGAAAGTACAGGTGGAATACAGCAGATATCCGCCTGGCTTTAGCATCTTTACAGCCAATAGAATAATTTCTTTTTGCAATTTATTATAATAGTCTACACCATACTGTTCCCAGTTTTTTATAATGGATGGGCTCTTTCGGAACATTCCCTCTCCAGAACACGGAGCATCCACTAATATCTTATCAAAATAACCAGTAAATGTATTAACTAACTTTGCTGGAGCCTCACTTATCACAACCGGATTTCTAACTCCAAACAATTCAATATTTTTCAGAAGTGCTTTTGCTCTTGAATTACTGATATCATTGGATACTAGAACACCCTTTCCTTGTAGCTTTGCAGCTAATTCTGTACTTTTTCCACCAGGAGCTGCACATAAGTCTAATACCTTATCACCTGGTTCTACTGGAAGTAAGCTTGCCGGAGTCATTGCGCTTGGTTCCTGAATATAGTAAAGACCTCCAAAATAATACGGGTGTCTTGCCGGCTGCTCTTTCTCCTGATAATAATAGCCATTTGGAATAAATGGAACTTGTTTTATTTCGTAAGGACTTATTTTTTCAAATTCTTCATTCTTTAGCTTTAGTGTATTGATACGCAGTCCTCCACGGTGCTTTTCCTCATAGCATTTTTCATATGCTTCATATTCGTCTGAAAGCATCTCCTGCATTCTTTTTTTAAAATCTTCCGGTAATCTTATATTCATGTATTGTAACCTTTCTTATATAATATCCTATTAATATGATGAGCCTTAGGCAAAACAAAATGCCAAAGGCTCCTTAAATCTTTTTATCGTAAGCTCTGTGCCCGATAACCTTCGGAGATAATATCAAGCTCCTTATTAAAACGCTCCAACTGTTTTAAGTCTTCACTTTCATAAATTCGGAAAAATTCATCCTGAATCTTTACGACTTCTCTTTTGTTTGCTACCTTGTATAGATTCTGTATGTTTGTCAGAATATCTGCCACAATATTCGCACGAATGTTAAAGGAGTTTTGAGCATCCATAATTTCGCCACGTACAGAGGACATCTCATCGTCTAATGTTACGATTGCATCCGCTGCTTTGTGAAGTCTCTGACGTAAGTTATCTGGCATATTTTGCTTGTACTTATATTGCAGGGAATGTTCAACGGTAGCCCAGAAATTCATCGCTAACGTTCTTATCTGTATCTCCGCATGAATTTCTTTTGGACCATAAAGCGTTTCAACATGATAGGAAATTATCATATGATAACTTCGATACCCACTATCTTTTTTATTTTTAATATAGTCCTTATCACTAACAATAGACATATCCGTTCGATTTTTTATTAATTCTACTACCTTGTAAATATCATCAACGAATTGACAAATGATTCGAATACCAGCGATATCCTCAATCTTTTCTTCGATATTTTCTAATTCTATTGACTTTTTCTGAGCTTTCTCAAGAATACTTGAGATGGTCTTAACTCTTCCAGTAACCTGCTCAATTGGAGAGTACATACCTGCTTTTCGATATGCCTCAATAATATGATTAAACTTTACCATAAGCTCATCAACTGCAAGAGCATATGGTTCCAGTATCTCTCTCCATAATTGTATTTCCATAGTGTTCCCCCCTCATACCTTATTACTCAGAGCCAAAGATAAATGTGTGTAGTACCTCTATATTTTTTTGCAAATTCGGTATAATAACACTTTTTTTACTAATATACGCATCTTCATACGCACTGTTGACCGGGATGCGTAGTTGATCTAACTTCGTTAATCCAATTTCCTTTGCTAACTGTATATAAGTTTCAAGATCTTTTGCATCCAAATCCGTTGTCACCATTGGCAAACAGCTATTCATTAGCATGGCCAAATCCCAATAATTTAATGATTTATATTTTTCAAAAATAGCATCCAATACAGTACGATGCCTTGAAGTTCTACCAAAATCATTATTTTCATTCGTTCCACTAGCAACATCTCTAATTCGACAAAATCCAAGAGCCTGGTTTCCATTCATATGATTAAGACCAGCTGTAACGGTTCGATTGTTTGGATTCGAAATATAATTCGTTGTATTTAACCAATTTGCCTCCGCAGAGGTTAGTGTGATATCAATCCCATTTAACTTATCAATAATCTTTTCAAAGTCATCAAACCCTACGAGGCAATACCCGTCTAATTTTAAATCAAAGTTTAACTCAATCGTATTGAATAACATTGGTATTCCTCCAACTGCATACGCTGCGTTTAACTTATCATCTTGATAGCCTGGTATTTGAACATACAAATCCCTCATTAACGAAGTTAATTTAATGGATTTTTCTTTTGAATTTAGTGTTGCTATCATCATAACATCAGTACGTCCCCTGGAATTTCCAGAAAAAATTGCCTCTTCTCCAAGAAGCAGAATGTTAACAGCATAATCTTCATGTCTAACTGTTCCGTTATTTGCACTTAATTGTACATCTTCTTCATTCTTTTCTATATCATCATTCGTTGGAACATCCGTAATTTCCGGAATAGTCTCCACCTTATGTCCACTTCCATCATCATATTTAACCTTGCTCGCTACAAAATTTGCTCCAAGGCGAATTAATAAACTTTGACCTGCTTTTGTAAAAAATAATAAGCATACAGATAGCAATAGTGCACCAAGCGTAATTAAGATCGGTAATCCAATCTGTTTCAAACGCTTACGTCTTAAGGCTTCCTTTGATTTCTCTTCCTCTAAAGGTGATTCCATAGTTTCTTCTACTGCTAATTCTGGATCAATTTGCTTCGCTAATGATCTTGTAATCTCTGATATAATCTCTTCCTCTTCGCAATTTAATTTGTCAGACTGCTTCACCTCTTCCTCTGCATCCATCAACTCTTGATTGACTATGCTATGTACTGCTTTTTCATAAAGCTCAAAATTATCATATTCACTCTCATCACTTGATGCAAATTCAATCGCAATCTGTTCTTCCGGTTCGTCCTCAAAGAAAGCTTTCTCTAGGTTTCTTTGAAACTCCTCATCACTTGATGGGTCAAATTCCTCCCAGGGTATGTCCGTTTTTCTTTTCATACAAATCTCCTATTTTGGCACCACCTTTGAATTTGGGCGCCAGCACAATATTTGCATATTGATTTGTCTCACCTTCAATGTGTGAAACAATCCTTGATTTTTAACACTATACTCCTATAAATTTAAATATCATCCTTCGTTATTCCAATTTTAAGCATGCTATTAGTATACCATATTTTTGTCTGTTTGTCCTATATTTTTTATACAAGAAAAAGTACGCTTCACGAACTTTTCCTTGTCATGAATGAAAAAGGAGTGGGGTAACGGCTTTCAAACTAGCCGCACTCTGGCAAAAAATAAGCCCCTTTTGTTAGACAAAAAATCTAACGAAAGAGGTTTATTTTAACTTACACAAGTTGCATCAAAAATCTAGTTTGGAATATCAATAAGAACTTCTGGTGTAGGTGTTACTTCTTCATCTAAGAAGATAACACGGTACAATTCTTTAATATTAGCTTCAAAATCTAAAATTAAAACAGCACCACGCTCGTTTCTTGCTGCAGTATAATACTCATTTGCAGGAATACGATGGTTTTCAATTGTAAATATTCTATTTTCAACAACAGCCTGCAATAAATCGGAAATTTCAGAACCAGATAAATCAGTTTTAACAAAAGGTAATACCTGATCCATAATTGACATTAATTCAAATAAATTCTTTGATTTATATTCCTCGAAAATTGCATTTAATACACGACGCTGACGAAGGGTTCTACCAAAGTCATTATTTGCTCCGCCAAGTGTTACTACTTTTCTTACACGTGAATATCCAAGAGCCTGATTTCCATTTAAGTGGTTCATACCAGTCCTTACTTTACGATAAGCTGGATTTGAAATATAGTTCGTAGTATTTAAATAATTTGCTTCTGCTGAGCCAAGTTCAATATCAACACCACCTAAAATATCAACAATGCTTTCAAAGGCATTAAAATTAACCGTTGCATAGCCATCAATCTTTATTTTAAAGTTTTGTTGTATCGTATCTACCAACAAATCCATTCCACCAAGGCTATAAGCTGCATTAAGCTTATTAGGACTATGTCCAGGTATCTCCACGTAACAATCTCTCATGATTGAAGTTAACTTTATTGTATTATCTTTTTTATTGACAGATACTATCATCATGGAGTCGGTACGTCCGCCACCACCGATTTCTTCAATACCAGAAATTAAAAAGTTTGCAACATATTTTTCTTTTCTTAGATTAGGATCTGTATTTTCAATATCATCATCCTTATTATCTCCAAAAATATTACTTGGTTTTTTATTCTCAGAATCTACATTATCTATACGACCTGACACATAACCGCCTACTGCATTATAGATTAGTTTACGACCTGCTGGTGTTCCAACGATTAGACCTATCACAAGCGTTAATGCACCTAAGATAGAAAAGGTTATTGTCAGTACTTTTTTCCTGTTGTTCTTTTTATTATTTTTGTTATTCCCCATCTCTTCTGTAGTCCCCCCTGCCTCTTGAACCAATTCCTCGTTTACCTGTTGCTTTAATGATTCGCTTATTTCACTAAAAAAATCATCTTGCGACTCGAGTTCATCGGGCATCTCAAATCGATCCGGAAAATAATCATCTACCGTATCATTACTATTATATTGACCTCTTGTTTTAGCATCTTCGTCTTTCATTTTATTCCCCTGTTCCCTTTCAATCAACGAATGTTTCTTAATAAAGCTATATTATGTCAAATTTTAGTCTATTTTCGTCCTATCTATTTTATCATAAGAAAAAATATTGGCTAACCCATAATACGACATTTATTCTAAATTGTAAAGTTAAGATTTTATGGCAAATATTAATAAACTCTGAACTATTGCTATGTAAACCGTTCTATATAAGCCCTGTCCCCAAGCAAATTTCCCAATCAAAAAGCTGCTCCCTACTTAAAAAACAGAAACAAATCCGTCTTCAATAATAGGGAAAGCAGCCTCACCGATGTGTATTTAGTGGTGTTTTATTATTTTTATTTCATCTTTTGTAATAATTTTTCTACTGTTTGATAAACACGAATGGTGGATGGAATATCCAATTGTTCCATAGGTGTATGAATATCTTTCATGTCCGGTCCAATTGAAATAATATCCATATCAGGAATCTTTTCACTAATTAATCCACATTCAAGGCCAGCATGGATGGACATTACTTCAGCATCTTTATTAAATAGTTCCTTGTGTACATTCAAAAATAAATCTCTAAGTTTTGAATCCTTTTTATACTCCCATGCAGGATAATCAGCATTACTTTCATATTCCGCACCCAAGAAACCAAACATAAAGCTAAGTTTATCACTAATAAAGTATTTATAACTGCTCTTACCGCTTCGTACTGAATAATGGAATATAGCCAAATCATCTTCTATTGCAAAGATTCCAAGGTTTAAGGAACTTTCAACAAGACCAGCTATCTCAGAACTCATTACCTGAACTCCATTAGGAGCTTGTAAAATAGCAAATAATACTTTCATCATAGAACTTGGGTGTATTACCTTTGCTTTTTCTTCTTCAAAAATCTGACATTCGAACTTTACATTTGGTTCCGAAGCGAGTAATTCCTTCTGATACTTTTCTTCTAATTCCTTTACTGATGCTACAAATGCATCTACTTCTTCCGCTGAAACAATAGCTTCTGCTTGTGCAAGGCTAGGAATTGCATTGTCTTTATCTCCACCCTTCATATCACAAAGAAGGAAATCATATTTTTCTTTTAATTCCATGATAGCTCTCGCTAACAGTATGGTTGCATTGGTTCGGTTGTTATGAATTTCTGCTCCAGAGTGACCACCCTTTAAACCACGTATTACAAGCTTTACCCTCTTACCTTCCTTCTCGGTAAAGTTAAGTGGAAGTTCAGCATAAAATCTAAGACCACCTGCACAACCAACTAATACAGTACCTTCTTCTTCAGAATCCACGTTAATCATATAACGGCCCTTTAAATGGTCAGGATTTAGTGCTTTTGCACCATCCATACCAGTTTCTTCATCCGTTGTAATTAACACTTCTAAGGCTGGATGTTCTAAATTCTCATCGGATAATAACGCAAGACCAAATGCTATCGCAATTCCATTATCTCCGCCAAGCGTCGTCTTGTTCGCACGAATACTATTTCCTTCTACGATAAGCTCTAACCCCTCGGTTAAAAAGTCATGATTACTATCTTCTGCCTTTAAACAAACCATGTCCATGTGTCCCTGAATCACAACCGGAGTATGGTTTTCATAACCTGGTGTTGCTTCTTTATAGATAATAACATTCAATGTTTCATCTTGAACATACTTTAAATTATGATCCTTTGCAAAATTCACAAGATACTCACTGATTTTTTCATTGTGTCCCGACCCTCTTGGTACCGCTGAGATTTCTACAAAATATTTTAACACATTTTTATAATCCATACTGGATAACTGTTGATAAACACCTTCCATTGTTACCTCCATTTCTTTACAGGCTATCTGCACTTATTAAGTTTCTGTCTTTTTGTTAAGACAAAAAACCTCTAACCTGAAATTCTTTCACTTGTTAATATAAATAATTAATTTTTAAAACTATGAATTGGTGCTGGAATACGACCTCCACGATTTACAAAATTGTCGCAAGAGAAGTTATTCACTGGCATAATTGGTGCATATCCTAGTAATCCACCAAATTCTGCTATGTCTCCAACTTTCTTACCGATCACCGGTATCAGACGAACTGCTGTCGTTTTTTGATTTATCATACCAATCGCCATCTCATCCGCTATAATACCAGAAATAGTGGTCGCCTTAGTATCACCTGGAATTGCAATCATATCAAGACCAACGGAACAAACACATGTCATCGCTTCTAGCTTTTCCAATGTAAGACAGCCAGCTCTGACTGCATCAATCATACCCTGATCTTCACTAACTGGGATAAATGCTCCACTTAATCCACCAACATAACTAGATGCCATAACACCACCCTTTTTTACTGAATCGTTTAGTAAAGCGAGTGCTGCTGTCGTTCCTGGTGCTCCTGGGTACTCTAACCCGATTTCTTGAAGGATTTCTGCTACGCTATCACCTACCGCAGGAGTTGGTGCAAGTGATAAATCTACAATTCCAAACGGTATGTTAAGCATCTTTGATGCTTCCATCGCTACTAACTGTCCAACTCGAGTAATCTTAAATGCTGTCTTTTTAATTGTTTCACATAGGGTACCAAAATCTTCTCCTCGAACACTCTCTAATGCGGTCTTTACTACACCAGGACCACTGACTCCGACGTTAATAATCGCATCTGCTTCGGTTACACCATGAAAAGCTCCTGCCATGAATGGATTATCGTCAGGTGCATTACAAAAGATAACTAACTTTGCACATCCAAGAGAATCTTTTTCCTTCGTATACTCTGCGGTATCTAACATGATCTGACCTAATAACTTTACAGCATCCATATTAATTCCAGTTTTTGTAGAACCAACATTTACAGAGCTACATACTCGCTCTGTTACTGCTAGTGCCTCTGGGATTGATTCGATAAGTAGACGTTCCGAAGAAGTCATCCCCTTTGATACAAGCGCGGAATAACCTCCGATAAAATTTACACCAACCGTATTTGCTGCCCTATCAAGAGTTTTTGCAATCGTTACAAAATCACTTGGCGTCTTACAAGCAGAGGCACCAATCATTGCAATCGGAGTTACTGAGATTCGTTTATTTACCACCGGAATTCCAAACTGTCTTTCGATTTTCTTACCGGTCGTTACCAAATCTTTTGCTACTGTTGTTATTTTGTCATAGATATTCTGATTTAATTCCTCTAAATTGCTGCTAATACAATCTAATAGGCTAATTCCGAGTGTAATGGTACGTACATCGAGATTTTCCTGTTCAATCATCTTATTCGTTTCTAAAACTTCATTAAAATTTATCATAGCGAATGATTTCCTTTCTTATAAACGGTGCATCATATCAAATATGTCTTCTCTTTGTGCTTTAATTACAACACCAATTTCTTTTCCGATTTCCTCTAATTCATCCGCTAATTGACTAAAATCTTTACTAGACTCGATGGTATCAACAATCATCATCATGTTGAAATATCCGGATACAATGGTTTGAGAGATATCTAAAATATTAATCTTATTATTTGCAAGATACGTACATACCTTAGCAATTATACCTACACAATCATGTCCTACTACCGTAATAATCGTTTTCTTCATAGTTTGCCTCACTCCTTATATATATTATAAAAACATAAAGATATTTTCATAATCATGTATTATTGAAACTAAAAACATGTTTCAATAATCAAATTTATATTATTGAAACCAAAAACATGTTTTAATAATCCTTTTTTATATTATAACCATCTCTGATGGAATATCCCGATTTGCCACTGTGATTACCGGCATTTTGCTTGAAGTTGCCACACTTTGCTCAACTTCATATCGCACGGTTTCAAACGCTAGTTCTGCGTAATTATTCTCTTTGCTCATATGAGCTAACAACACATGTTGTAAGTCATCATGTAATAGTTCACAGATAAGTTTAGCCGAAGTCTCATTGGATAGATGCCCTCGCTCCCCTAGGATGCGCTGTTTTAGATGATAAGGATAGCTTCCAACCATTAACATATTAACATCATGGTTTGCTTCCAGATAGAGTACCTCTGCTCCACATAACTTAGAGATTGTGTAACTATCATAAGTTCCGAGATCGGTAGCCATTCCTATCTTATGTCCACCATTTGTAAATGTATAACAAACCGGATTACTAGCATCGTGTGAAATCGAAAACGGTTCTACTAAAATATCTCCAATGCATAACGCCTCGTCCGGCTTCACAAATCGAAGTTGACTTTCCTCAATTCTTCCAACGCTGCTTAATCGTAGCATTGCATTGATGGTTTCAACCGTACCATAGATTGGTAGTTTATATCTTCTTGCCAATACACCAATCCCTTGAATATGATCGGAATGTTCATGAGTAATTAATATTCCGTCTAAGGAATTTGGGTCTACTCCTGCCGACAAAAGGCCACTCTCTATTCTCTTTCCACTTACTCCCGCATCCACCAAAAGGTTTGTTTCATTGCTCCCTATATAAATACAATTACCACTGCTTCCACTGGCAATGCTGCACATCTTCATAGATTTCATCCTTCCTGTCACTTCCGATAACACCATTTAATTGTTGTTTAGTATATATCACTTTTCAGTAAATAGCAAGAAAAAGGGGAGTGTAACTTAAGTTTTTAGAACCTAGTTACAACTCCCCCCTTGTTTCCTTATTCTTTCTTACATAATCTTGTATAATATCATTGTCTACTGTGATGCTGTTACGACCGTTTCGCTTGGAATAATACATCGCTCCGTCTGCACGGTTTAGAAGTTGTTGACAACTTAAACTCGTTTCAGGATAGGAACTAATACCGACGCTAACTTTTACATTAATTTCATCCTCATTAAAGTATAAGGTTGTAGTATCAATTGTTTCTTTTAATGAAGTTACGATATGATAAAAATCTAATATTCCTATATCCGGTAATACGATAACAAATTCTTCTCCTCCGTATCTTGCTGCAATACCATGAAAACAATTTGCCACCTCCTGCAGTTTCGATGCAACCATCTTTATAACTTCATCACCGAACAGATGTCCATATGTATCATTAATTTTCTTAAATAAGTCAATATCAAGTAAGGCAACAGATAACGATTTATTTTGTTCACTTGCACGTTTTGTATACTGCTCTAAAATCACATTTAACTGTCCCCTATTATAGATTCCAGTCAAACTATCACGAATTGCCATCTGCTGCATCTTACTATAAAGACTTGCATTATGGATTGCAACTAAAAGTTGTGCAACTACAGTCTCGAAGAAAATAATGTTTCCATTAAAGTATTCAAACTGAGAATGTCCGCATAGTAAAGCACCAATTACCTTTTTTTCACGAACTAAAGGTACAATTAGTAATGAGTTTATCTTACGATCTTTCAGAAAAGAATATTTTCCAGGCTGTACCTGATTATCAATATAATTTCCTTCTTCCTTCATGTATTCTTCAATGCATCCCTGTTCTATACGATTGCTCATCTGTTCGTAAAAACCTTTACCTAATCTGGAGTGGATTTCATAGGTAACCTGTTTATTGCCAGCAATATCCGGTTCTAAAATGATGGTACATACATCTAATCCCATTGCCTCATATATCGCTTCCGTAATAAGCTTCATCAGATTTCCAATCTCTAGCTCAGTTGAGATGTATCGAATAACCTGATATAAGGTCTGATTTTCTGTATTTGCACTGTTTATCTTATGGTAAGCTGCTTCGAGCATAATTTTTTGAATGCCAAGTTCCTCATTTACCTTACGAAATTTTTCCTGCTGATTTCTAAGTGCTTCATTCGTCTCTTTTGTCTGTTCCGAAAAACGACGTATTTCAAAAATTCGCTTATCTGTAGCAATAAAGACCTCACTGATTAACTCTGATATCAGCATTACGACGAAGATAAGAGATAGATAGGCACATACCATGCCAAAAAACTCTTCTTGTCTTTCAGGTTTTAGTAATATTATTGAAATTAAATAAATAATTGCTGGAAGTGACATAGTTGTTAACGTTATTGCTCTGGAATAAACATCTAAAAAGTCAGTTAACATAAGCAACTGTAACATTACAGCAATTAGCTCTATTCCAAAAAACATTGAATTTATTGAGCCAATGGTAACAAAAAAACAAATAGAAAATGATATCAACTCGATTGATCGAAGAATCATCCACGCAATTCTCTTTTTAAATAATTTCGTATGCTCAGCCAAGATGTCAATGATAAGAGCGCCTGAGGTTACTAATATTCCAAAACTTGCATGCTCTGATAAATTACCAACCAATTGAATTAATGTATATAACCAGAATACCGATGTAACTAACACAAGGCCTCTTGAAAACTTCTTCCGAAATACAAGTAGATCGTCGCTCATCCGTTCCTTCTCCTTCCGGACAATATGATAGCTTACTTTTCCCAGTACATTTCTATTACATCTTGATTATTTAAAGGACTTGTAAATTCTGCCTCATCCCCATTGATTTTTAATACTACTTTGCTTCCGTGAGCTGTGCTTAAGTCAAATGGATAGACATCTAAAATATCCACCAGTATGAATTTATCTTTCCCTTTTAATATAATAGACGTTTTATTGACATAAACTGAAATACTAGAAGCTTTCTCTACCTTTTTCTCATCCACTTCCTCAGAAATCCCATCTCTCAGAAAATCATCTTTCAAAAGTGCATCTTCCCCTAAAGAATACTCTTTGAAATCCTCCTCAGATATCATGGCAGCTACTTCCTCATAGGATGCAGCGATATCCTCATGTAGTGGATAATAAATGGTGAAATTCTCATAAACGCGGTCTTGTGGCTTAGCTGACTGATGATTAATCGTAATCCCTTTGCGATAAGGTAAATCCATAAATTCTAATAGCTGTTCAAGCGTATAATGATTTAAAAGTTCCAATCGGTCTCCATCCTTAATCTGATAGGTATCCGATACCAATATATCATTTGCAAGCGCGTACTTAGGGCATATTACCTCTTTGTGATTCACCGCAAATGTTATCGTACTCTTATATTCCGGAAGCTTGGCTACCATGAGGGTTGCATCTGCTCCTGCTGTAGACTCTGTGATTTGTATAATATCATTTTGAGTAATGGAAGCATTTAAACTTACTTGTTTGCCATTTAATATAATAATCGCACCTTCTCCTGATTCTCCACGTGCAAGACGCTCACTTCCGTTAATGGTATAATGAAGCGCTTTTCCTCTGCGCGGGAATAGCAATTCATTTGGAAAGCCGATAGCAAGAGCTGCATCTACAATTGTTAGATGCGAATTATCATATAATTTAATCCGCTCACCATTCACCATTGCATAGATAAAATTGTTGCGATTTTCATAATAGTTTAAACAAATACCGATTGGAGTTACTAATAATGGATCCTTCTTTATCTCTTTTTGTAAGAACTGAACCATATTAAGAACTTCTTCCCCTCTAAGGGCTACTCTTTCTTTTGGTAAATTAAGCTTTGAAGACAATGCTTCAACAAAATAAGGAAGTTTTCCTCCTCCGCCAACAACAAAAACAGCACTCACAGATTTCCCACCGTTAAGATATAAAATCTGCTCCGCAATCTGAGCAGTAATATGATCGATTTCATCTCTGACTGCTTCGTAAATTTCTTCTCTCGTAACTTTATTCGAAAGCCCCATGATATCTTTATAAGAGACTGTCTTTTTCTTTAGAATAGAAGTCTTCATTGTTTCTGCAGTTTTAAAGTCAACCAAATAGCGTTGCATCAATATATTGGTTAATGCATCGCCTGCCTTTGGGATCATTCCATAAGCAATAATACTACCGTCTTTCGTAATACAGATATCGCTTGTTCCAGCACCGACATCGATTAATGCAATATTTAATAAACGAAACTTATCTGGAATCGCAACATTGATTGCGGCGATCGGCTCAAGTGTAAGATTTACAACTTCAAGTCCCGCTTTCCCAACTGCCGCATACAAACCTTCAATAACTTCCTCTGGTAAAAAAGTTGCAAGTAAATCTACTCCTATTTTACTCCCTTTATGATCCTCTAGGTTTGTCATTACATAATCGTTTAGGTAGTAATGCACTACGCTGTAACCGACACAGTAAAAGTTGCCATCTCCGGAATTCATTTCTTTACGAAGTTCTTCATACGCTTTTTCTACCCCGTTTAATTCCAGTGTTCGTATATGTTCTTCTGAAATGATACCTTCGTTGATTAGGTTATATTCTGCCTTCACAGTCACTGTTTTTAGCACACGTCCTGCTGCTGCAATACATACTTCTTTCAGCTTTTTACCAAGCTGCTTTTCTAAATCCTTTTTTACTTCTCGTATGGTTTCCGCAACTTTATTTATATCATGTATCTGACCATCCAACATGGCTCTGGTCTCATGATATCTAACAGATTGTGAGACAACGATAAAATCATGCTCATTTTGCTTATATCCAACGGTACCAACAATGCTTCTCGTCCCAATATCAAGACCGAATACCATATTTTCAGGATATGTAATAGCGTCCATGTTGTGATTCCCCCTAGTATATTTTACTTTTGCTTAGGTACAACGTCCTATGTTTTTTGATTTTAAGCATATTTAAAACAGAAGTTGCATAGCAATTTCTGTTTTAAAAATACAATATCTACCAAAGATGATACTTCTTTCCTATATTATATCACAGATAGTGATTTTTTGCCAAGAAGGTTTGGAAGTTTTCCCTACATTCATTTTCATTTTTATCCACAAAGAGACCAAAGGAAGAACTTATTAACTTGTCACTTCCATTTGGTCATCTTTTGTTAAAACTCTTATTTTATCTTTTCCTTTGTTTGTCAAAGCTGATATTCCCACTTACCTAAGGCAAGTTTATCCGCTTATGCTACTTGTTTACAACCTCATTGCCACTACGTGGTTAAATACCGTTCACATTGAAGCCTTAACTCGTCCTGCAAAACATCATTCCCATTTTCAATAATCACGGTACTATTCTTAAGAAAAAATTCCTCTGATTTTTGTTTCTTTATAATGGATTCTATCTTTTCTTCAGAATATCCTCTGGACTCCTTTAGCCTTTTCATTCGGTCCCCGATAGGAGCATGTACATACCAGATTTCATCGCAAAAATCCTGATACCCTGCTTCAAACAGGAGTGCCGTTTCCACAATGATTGCGGAATAAAGTTTACCTTTCGATTTCGCTTCCTTGATCTGGTGTAATACTTCTAGATGGACATTGGGATGTGTTAATGAATTCAATAACTTTACTAGATCTTCCTTTTGAAAAATAATCTTAGCAAGTTTATTACGATCAATTTCTCCACCCTCATCTAAAATCTCGGTACCAAACTGCTTCACAACCTTCTCGTAGGAACATCCCCCTTGTTTCATCTGGTCTCTCGCAATATCGTCTGTATAAATAACGTATACTAAGAATTCCCTCTGAAGTAGATCTGCAACTCTTGATTTTCCACTGCCAATGCCACCGGTAAGCCCTATTACTTTCATGAAATAACCATGCCTTTCCATAGCCTGCAAACTTTGGGCCGCAGGTACAATATTTATGCAGTGAATTGCAAAACAATTCACTGCGTGAAACAACTAGTTTTTCAGTGAATGTATATCACGTTAACCTCCATAAAAACATAGTTATTTAGCCTCGTACCAGTTATTACCATTAGCAACCTCAACTTCGAGCGGAACGGAAAGACTTGCAGCTTGTTGCATTTCTTCTTTCATAATCTTTGCTACTTCTTCTACTTCAGATTCATGTGTTTCCACCAGCAACTCATCGTGGATTTGAAGTAATAATCTTGATTTTAACTTTCGTTCTTTTAATACTTGGTTCACATGTATCATAGCCAATTTCATAATATCCGCGGCAGTACCTTGAATTGGCGAATTCATTGCGATTCGCTCTTCCGCAGAACGCTTCATAAAGTTAGAATTCGTAAGGTTAGGAACTGGCCGAATTCTTCCATATAAGGTTTTTACAACGCCTGTTTCTTTTCCTTCCTCAATTAATCCATCGAGATATGTCTTAACTCCTGGGTAGGTCATGAAGTACTTATTAATATATTCCTCTGCTTCTTTTCTAGTAATATCAAGGTCTTGTCCCAAACTAAAAGAACTGATACCATATACGATTCCAAAGTTTACAGCTTTCGCATTGCTACGCTGTGCACTTGTCACCTCGTCAAATGGGGTGTGAAATACTTCGGAAGCTGTTAAACGGTGAATATCCTGAGCTTGTCGATATGCCTCAATCAGCCGTGCATCATTTGACATATGAGCAAGCAAACGAAGTTCTATCTGGGAATAGTCTGCATCTAGAAATAGATATCCATCCTCCGGGATAAAAACTTTTCTAATTTTTCTACCTAGCTCCATACGAATTGGTATATTCTGAAGGTTAGGTTCTGTACTACTAAGTCTTCCAGTCGCTGCTATGGTTTGATTAAAGGTTCCATGGATTCTGCCATCCCCTTCCACATAGGATACAAGGCCATCTGCATACGTGGATTTTAACTTCGTTAATTGGCGGTACTGTAGGATTAATTTTATCACTGGATGTTCACTACTTAACTTTTCTAAGACCTCAGCGGAGGTAGAATAACCAGTCTTTGTTTTTTTCCCATATGATAAACCTAGTCGCTGAAATAAGATTTCTCCTAACTGCTTAGGTGAATTAATATTAAATTCTACGCCCACCAGTTCAAAGATTTGTTTTTCAAGTTCTACGATACTAACACCAAGCTGATCACTATAATCCTTTAGTCCATTAGTATCAACACGAATTCCTCTTTGCTCCATATCATATAATGTATAAACGAGAGGCATTTCAATCCCTGCAAATAACGGAAGTAGACCACGTTCTGATAATAACTTAAGTAAGACAGGATATATATGATGAGCCACATAGCTTTCATAACATGCTGCTTTTTTATACTGATCTTGGTCTAATAAAGACAAAGAAGCATAGGTTTGACCACTAAATACTTCTTTCTCACTTGGTAGATCAAGTTCTAAATACTTCTCAGCAATAGTTTGATATTCATAAGTGCTAGCGTCTGGTTCTAATAAATAACCAGCAATCGTTACATCAAAACAAGGGCTTTCCTCATTTGCATTTAAATATGGTAAGTATTTTTTAATATCAAAGATTGCAAGTGTAATCTTTTTTTCAAGAAGTCCATTGAGTTTAGAAGTTAGAAAATCTGGTGTAATAAACCCTTCGCAAGGAATGATAAAGGACGCCTCTGATCCATAATAAACGGAAATACCTACAAGAGACTTATTCTCCATTATTAGCTTAATTCCAACGGCATCCTCCGAAGCATATTCTGGCTTCTTGATTTCTTTGATTGTAATCTTACTATCACTTTTATCGTTCCTAGATTTCTTCGTTTTCTTTAACTTCTTCTGATTCTTTTCCCACAATTTTATTAAGTTAGAAAATAATGTTTCTACCTCTTCTAAGTTAGAAGTAATTTTAATTTTATCTGCCTCAAAGCGAAGGTTATTTATAGACGAATCTTCAACCTCTGCATTGTCCATCTTTATTGTTTTAAATTCCAATTCATTAAAACACTTCTGTGCATTTTCTGTGTTAATATGAATTCTTAACTGTTCAAGACCAAGATCTTTTAAATCAATGTCTTTTTTTATGGTAGCTAAAGTTTTACTAAGAATAGCAGCCTTTTCTCCAACAAGCTCAGTATCACTAATCTTTAATAAAGCATTGATTGGAGTTCTCTTGATTCCAAGCGTTTTCCAATACTCATTAATCTCTTTCTTACCTGTTTCATCTAAATTATTAAGTATCTCATAAAGATTCTCAACTGTCTTATATTCTTTTATTAAGGCAACCGCAGTTGCTTCTCCTACTCCAGGTACACCCTTTATGTTATCGGAGCTATCCCCCCCAATCCCCTTTAGTGATGGAACAGAGGAAGGCTCAATGCCAAATTCCTTCTCAACTAATTCTGGTGTAAATAAAAAGGTACGATCTGGTACATTCAATTCTTTCTTACTTAAACCGTATTTTTCATATAATTCATCTGTCTTCTTTGCAGTACTGTGAATTAGCCAAAGGTTTGTCCGCTCTGTAATTAATTGAAGATAATCATTATCCTTTGTCATGACACGAATTGGGACTTCCTCTTCAAACTTTTGGCATAAGGTTCCGCTAAAATCGTCCGCCTCATAACGTTCATCCATAAACTGAACAATTCCCATTTCTTTTAAGACATGTTGGCAAAGTTTGAATTGATCCTTTAACGGTTCTAAAGTTTCTCCACGATTTCCTTTATAATCAGGATAAATCTCTCTTCGGAATGTATTACGGCTAATATCCCAAGCCACTGCCAAATAGGTAGGCTTTTGATCCTTTATAATCTTTAATAATACTCTTAGGAAACCATATACAGCATTTGTATATACTCCCGTGGCTGTTTGCATAATTTTAGGGAAATACTTTTCTTTTTCCTCCATGGTCTTTGCAAACATTATTTCCTTTGGTAGATTACCAAAAAACTGAGTTGAAAGAAGACTGGAACCATCGATAACCAGTAAGTAATCGCCCTCTTTACTATCTTGTTTATTATTTATAATATCATTCATATTAATAACCATACCTTTCCATAACCTGCAAACTTTGTGCTGCAGGCACAAAATTAAACCCTACTTTCCCACCAATACTTCATAATACCTAGTCGGAATTTTCTATATTATCTATTTCAATAAGTTCACGTTGATTTACATAGATTTGCCGCACTATCTCATATTCTTCACGATTCTTTCGATAAAATTCAAGTCTACCATCTTTTACCTTCTTAACGTATTCACATGCCATTGTATCATAATCAGTACGGATACGAAACATCGGGTCATATCTTCTTGGAATCCCTGAATACCTCAGGATATAAGGCGGCTTTGTTGGAGCAGCAGGAATTTCTGTCAGTTTACGAATCGATAGACTGGAGACAATGGTTACTCCAACCACAACTAACATAAACACGATTCTTCGATTCACTTTATTTCGCTTATTTCTTCGGATATGTTCTTCACAACTACGAATTTTACGATTCAGTTCCTCTGTAAAATTGTTCGACATTTCCTTATCTTCGTCTAATAACTTTATTGCAGTTAACAAGGCATAATATACCTCTAATTCTTCTCTACATACCGGACATTCTTTCACATGGGCAAGGAAACCTTCTAATTCGGTCATGCTAAGTTCATCTTTAATGAATGGTGTAATTAATCTTTGCGCATTGAGGCAATCCATGACCTATTCTCCTCTCTCAACATTACTTAGCTCTTTTAGAACGCCAACCGTGTCCTAAAAATATATTCTTATTCTACACTGATTTTTCGCAAAATGCAAACTTTTACCCTTGGGAGTAATTCTTTTCATTATGCTTTTTCCCTTAAGATGTTAGCATGAAATATTATATTATTTCAAAAAAATAGCAACATAATCTCTTATATTATTCTCATAGGTTTTTCAATTTTTAGAACAACTTATGCAATTTGTACTTGCATTATTTAAATTAATATGATAGAATAATCTTTGCTAAGTCGGCAACTTAAATGACCGACACAATAGTATAATTAATTCCATAGTATGCATTAGTGGCGGAACGGCAGACGCAACGGACTCAAAATCCGTCGGGGGCAACCTCGTGTGGGTTCAAATCCCACCTGATGCATTAGATATTAGAACTTTACATCTCTTGGTTTATTGAGACTGTAAGGTTTTTTTCTTTGTAAATTTATTGTGAGTAGCTTTGAGAAGTTCGAATCTCTCTATCTGCAATTTACCTATTTTAGATTGAAAAAAAATGGACATTTACATATATTGCCAAATACCAATAGTATACAAGCAGGCAATATCAAAGTTTTTACAGGAAAAATAATAACGGATGATCAACCTTAAGTTTTTATAATAACATTTAAAATCACCTTATATTTGATGCTTATAAGTATGATCGTTCAATTGCCCTAAAACAATATGGGCAATTCATGAGTATGTTCACGAACTATGGATTTACGGAATACATTTTTATGTTAGATTATAATACTTTTGGTATTTATATTGAAAAAACTCCTATATATTCGAAAATCTTTTCCTATTCTATCATTTTGGTTGGTTTTTTAATTGGTCAAATTAGTCGGAGAATAAAAAACAAAATAGCAAAAGAAATAGAATAGAATAAAGTTAATTTATAAGTGTATAATTTCTATTAAAATAAACATAATAAGTACTGGATACCGAAATAGATTCCAAGAACGATTTTTTCGTTGAGAATTAAGAGTAAGTATTCACACAAATAGAATAGTGTCTCAAAAAGTAATGTAGCATGAAATTATGATCCCGAATTAAGGAGAGATGGTAAAATGGAGGCTTTAGGAGATAACGAAGTTTAACTATTGAAACAATTCAGAAGGAAATAATAATTCCGAATTAAGGAGAATGGTAAAATGGAGGCTTTCGAATATAACGAAGTTTAACTATTGAAGCAATTCAGGAAGAAGATTTTGATAATCTTAATAGTAGAAAGCTAAGTATTATTATTGAGACTCAAAAAGACAAAAGCAAGGCTATCATAGTCCTTGCTTTTGTCTTTTTGTTTTTTAATGAAGTAACAAGTGGCTTCGCCACTTTAAGATAATCACTCTTAAACTTATGGGCGAAGGCACTTTGTCCAGGTGAAGGCAATTCACCTTGCGAAGACCAAAGGGGTGAGTACGCTCCCTAAGAGAGTTTTTAATTTATTAGAATTGCGGTGCAATTTCCTATAAATAAAAAACTACCAGCCAATCATAGCTGGTAGATCTATTAACTTTAACGAACGAAGAAAAGCCACCAGAAAGGAAATCTCCTATCAAAATCATGTCTTCTGTCGAATTCATCTCTTCTTTCATTTTCATGTCTTCTATCAAAATCCATTCTTCTTCTAAATTCTTCTCTCATTTCTGGCTCATTTCTTCTATCGAATTCATTTCTTCTTTCATCTTCATTTCTTCTTTCAAAGCCATTTCTTCTTTCTTCTTCATTTCTTCTTTCAAAACCATTTCTTCTCTCTTCTTCATTTCTTCTTTCAAAGCCATTTCTTCTTTCAATTTCATCTCGTCTTTCATTATCGATTCTGTTACGTTCCATCGGATTTTCAAAGTTACGGTCCATATTACTCCTTACCATGTTAAAATATAGATTAATTTACTTTAATATATGCGAAAGATATTTATGCGCCACTTACAACTACCGAATATATTCTATATCACCTCAATTAATTTCTATCCAAGAACTTATTGTAGATATTTGTCAATTCAGTATTGCTTCCAATATTTCCATGTTATCACTCAACTTCCTCTAATTAAGTATTACAACATTATTACGAATATGTTATTATCTAATTGTTCCTAAAAACAGCTATTCAAAAGGAGGATATGAATTATGTGTTTCAATTTTAATTTTAGTTCTTGCAATTTTAGCGAATTATGCAAACAATTCTTACAGTACTGCGGTATCAGTTCTTGTAACTAACTAATGAGATAATAAATTTCTTTGGCTCACCTAAGTAGGTGAGCCTTTTTTGTTTATAGAGGAAATAATACCTTTTCTTATTTAGAGAAGAAATAATACCTTTTCTTGTTTAGAGAAGAAACAATACCTTTTCTTGTTTAGAGAAGAAAAATCACTTTGCCATGAACAAGCTTTTCTTAATCTTGCACTTAATGATTTACTATTCACATATGTTATTTACATGAAGTATAATTAAAATCAGATTTTTTCAGAAAACATTATCACGAATTTTAAGGCCATAGTACTACCGCTATTCCAATTGGAAATACCCGTTTTCATTATCTAGAATCTGTGACTATCGCTAATGATGGCCATAAACATGCTTTTAGGTTTTACAACCTTAATTGATGATCTTACAAGTGATTATCATAAATTGATTTAGGGAAGTACAAATTATTTCTATTTCAGAACAAATTGTAGATAATTGTCAATCCTATTGTTAATTCCAATATTTCCATGTTATCTCTTAACTTCCTCTAATTAAGTATTACAATATTATTACGAATATGTTACTATCTAATTGTTCTTAAAACAGCTACTCAAAAGGAGGATATGAATTATGTGTTTCAATTTTAATTTTAATTCTTGCAATTTTAGCGATTTATGCAAACAATTCTTACAGTACTGCGGTATCAGTTCTTGTAACTAATGAAATATTGATTACTTTGGCTCACCTAAGTAGGTGGGCCTTATTTTATTTATACAAGAAAAATCACGTTTTCCTTACCTTTCCTTATCAGGAATAAACTTTTCTTAATCTTGCATTTAATACATTGCGCTTCATATTATAGTAAATAAAATAAAGTTTTACATACAGGAGTTTATATTATGGATAATCCTAACCAAAATCTTTCTAATAATGCAAAACAGACACACGTTCATGAAATTCAGGGGAGCGTTGAAATAGCCGAACAAAATGACCCTCATAGTCATCGGTTTGCTACTATTTCTGGTGAAGCAATACCATACGGTATGGATCACTATCATGAAGTATCATTTAAAACAGATTTTTTCAGAGAACATTATCACGAATTTCAAGGGCATACTACTACCGCTATTCCAATCGGAAATTCACATCTTCATTATCTAGAATCTGTAACTACTGCTAATGCTGGTCATAAACATGGCTTTCGATTTGCAACTTTAATTGACGATCCTACAAGTGGTCAACATTAATATACCTTGGCAAAGCAATTTATTTCTATCTCAGAACATATTGTAGATATTTGTCAATCCCATGATTAGTTCCAATATTTCCATGTTATCGCTTAACTTCCTTTAATTAAGTATTACATTTTTGTTACGAATATGTTACTATCTAATTGTTCCTAAAAACAGTTACTTAAAAGGAGGATATGCACTATGTGTTTCAATTTCGATTTTAGTTCTTGCAATTTTAGCGAATTATGTAAACAATTTTTTAACTTCTGTGGATTCAGTTCTTGTAACTAATAAAGATTGATTTTTTTAGGCTCACCTACTCAGGTGAGCCTTTTTGCATGCGAATGTTTATGAAATCCAAGAGAGTACCGAAATAGCAAAAAAAAAGACCAACGAATTTCAAGGCCATACCACTACTGCGGGAAGCAATTTATTTTATTCCGGAACAAATTGTAGATATTTGTCAATCCTATTGTTGATTCCAATATTTCCATGTTATCACTTAACTTCCTCTAATTAAGTATTACAATATTGTTACGAATATGTTACCATCTAATTGTTCCTAAAACAGATACTTAAAAGGAGGATATATATTATGTGTTTTAATTTTAATTTTAGTTCTTGCAATTTAAGTGAATTATGTAAACAGTTTTTTAATTACTGCGGTTTCAGTTCTTGTAACTAATCACATATTAGATTTTTTAGGCTCACCTTATAAGGTGAGCCTTTAATCATTAGACTCATAACCTTGCTACTTCAATATTCAACTGTTTAGCCAAATAAATTATATATCTGTTCACAAAATCATCCGTAACCGGTATAACAGTATCAAAGGAACTTAAGAATTCCAATAAATCCTCTGGGTTGATATCTTTTTCTATATAATTTACCTTTGAATCAGTACTGTTGATTTTATTAACCTCATTTTCCACCTCGTTCTTTGAAAAATATTCAGAAGGAATCCAGAGATTTATTTCCTCTTTTGCATCGGTATGCAGTAAATTCCTTTCCAATTCTTTCACCCACCCGGATTTAAGATTAGTCCAATCTGCAACGAATAGTATTCTTTTTATATCAGTTTTTTTAGCTGAAGATATTTCTAAAGGCTTTTTAAATTGACTGAATTCAAATGGAATAAAATGTTTTTTTCTTATATAATTAGTTCTTAAATGAACATCATCACGAGAATACAATCCTTCAGCATTTTCCGTACATTTTATTTTCCATTTACGTAAGAACTTTTTTTTGTTGGATATTACTGCTGCATTATTAATCTGCGTGTATTTTGAAAAGGTCGCACTACCGATGTGGTAGACAAATGAACCACCGACAATTACCGTTTTATATCCTGCCAAATTGATACGTATTGAAAAATCATCATCATCAAACATTCCAATTCCAAACCAAAAATCCATTCCACCGACCAAAAGTAGAATGTCTTTTCTAAAAGCAATACAAGTTCCCACAAGACGATTGGAGTTGATAATGGCTTTGTGGTTTTTCTCCATAATTTTTTCTGCATAGTAATTCATTGTCTCTTTTGATTTGAAAAATGCTAATTTCATCTCTGGATTTTTGTATTCCAATTCTATATTTTCTGCCCCAGAGCCGTTGGTTAATAATGGTGTCGCTGCGCCTACAGTCAAGTCTGCGTCGAAAATATTGGCAAGGCTATCAAACCAGCCTGGGCAGAATATCAAGTCATTGTTCAATAGCGTAATTATTTCACCGCTGCAGTAGGAAAGTCCAATATTAACTCCGGCTATATATCCCAGGTTTTTTTCAAGGTGGACTGTCTTTATTTCTGAAACCTCTTTAAACTTGATTCTAAATTCTTCAATTCCTGCTTCCGTCTCATCGTTTGATCCGTTATTGACTATTATTAATTCAATTCCTTTATTTTGATGTATTGGGTTTAAATAATCGAAAAAGGATTTTACTGCCTTAACAGTAAAATTCCAATTATTGTAACAGACCATAACAAAGCTATAATATGCCATATTTATTCCTTCTGAAATTTTAATCTGGTTTATTATATGAAGTCTTTCTATTAAATAACACTAAACAAGAAAGATGAGTTAATTAGAAAGTGTAATAATTCATGAGTTCATTGAGTCAATAAGAAGTTTTAATTTTTCCACTTCCAGCCTTTGTATTCTATCAGCTTAGATAATATCTCATTGTTTTCGTTAAGTCCTAGATTCGGATTCATAGCTGATATTAACGCATATAAATCGTTAGATTTTAAAATAGTAGGATGTACGTTGGTCTCTGCTTCATCGGAAGTATTAATAGGTGAATGTAAACCATACAATAATTTGGACCAGGAATTTTTCTTTGCAAAGGCCAGTCTGTGATATAGATCAATCTTATGCTGGTCGCTTATTGTTTGAGCAGATACATAGAAATGTCCAAAGGGCTTCCTTGATATATTATTATAACATATGGTTAGTTCAGGCATATAATCTTGCAATTTTTTTCTTAAATCAAACCATGGCAAATTCTCATCAACGTTTGTTAATAATTCATACGGAAAACTGCAGGAAGATGAATTAAAATTTAATCTGCAATCTGCCAAATCACTGTACAGATTTTTTATGCTTTCAAGTTTATTATGATCTATTTCATAAGCTATAAGATCATAATTTAAGTTCTCCATTAACTTTGAAAGCAAAAACTTGTCAGTAACAGTACTGTTGATTTTTTTTATTGTTTTTATCAGAAGATCATAGGGTAATCCGCTTGCAGGACCACCATTGATATAAGTAAGTACGTTAGATACCGGAGGATCAGGTTCTTTTCCCAATTCATACAGCATTTCAATCCTGTTTACATAGCATGTATCAAGTACCAGCAAGTCAATTTTTTTACCAATATTTTTTTTTATTAGATTCAATACGTTTACCATTTCAGGATACCCCATCAAATAAGGCAAATCCTGGCTGTAATCCGGCATTAATCCAATATATTGAAATACATGACCGCCTAAAACAAGGATATATTTTTGGGCAGGGTAATTGGTTATACCCCATTCTAAAAAATTGTAAAAGCACATCGGATCAGCCATATTGATATTTCTAAGTTCTTCATGAAAAGTTGAATCAGGTCCGGCTGCACTGTAGCGTATTACTCCCGATTGCCCTTCTGCATCGTTATTGAATCGATATTTGGGACGGATGATTTCAATTATATGTTTTTCCACAAAGCTATATTGTATTACTATATTGACTGTCCCATCAGATCCTTCTTTTTCAATAAAAAGCTTCGATTGTAGCATTTCCGGTTGGAGTTCGTTATTTCCATTCAGATAAAACAATATCGTCCATTCTTTTTGTTGATCGTTTTGCATAGATACCTTCTTTAAATGATTACTTATTATCTATATTTTTAAATCACACCATAGTGAAATACTATGGTGTGATTTAAATTTATCATTTATAATAATCTATAGTTCATCATTGCGGATCATTAGTGCATGACAGTTCGCTAAAGCGGAAGGAGTTAGGCTCTACAATTGAATTGGACGTAAACGGAGCATTTGGCGATTCATGACGTGCAGCGACAGAAACAAATATCTCTGTGGTAACGCCAAGGAATTCTATCTCAAATTCATCCTGTATATTTTCTGTAAGTCCGAAGACAAAGTGATCTGAACATTTCGGAGGCAGTGGGTCAAACACTACTGTTTCCACAGCAAGCTTCGGACATGTTTCTATATTGAACAATATCGACGATACATCAGTAACAGTTGCAATAGAATTATTCAGTACTTTGACTACAATACTGTTAGTTCCGTTATCTCGCAATACCGGTCCAGTTGTAAGTCTAGTACACGAACCAATACCTAGTAATGTTTCGATTCTCGCCACATTTGTGTCAATTATAGCAACCTGGGTCTCAATTTCATTCAAATGACCGAGTAAAGTTTCGATTATTGCCACATTAGTGTCTATTACTGAGACCTGAGTCTGAATTTCAGCAACGCTAGACTCAATTATTGTTACGATAGTCTCTATTTTAGCTACATTGGTATCGATCACGGATACCTCGGTCTGGATTCTTGCCACATTCGTGTCTATTACGGCTACCTGGGTCTCGATTTCAACTAATATGGTTTCAATTACTGCTACATTCGTATCAATCACAGATACCTGGGTCTCGATCTCTGCTACTGAGGACTCGATTCTTGATACGATAGTCTCTATTGTAGCCACATTCGTGTCAATCGTTGCCACCTGGGTCGGGATCTCTCCTATTGCAGATTCAATTCTTGCCACATTCGTGTCGATTACAGCTACCTGGGTCTGGATTTCGACTAATATGGTTTCAATCACTGCTACATTCGTATCAATCACAGATACCTGGGTCTCGATCTCTGCTACTGAGGACTCGATTCTTGATACGATAGTCTCTATTGTAGCCACATTCGTGTCAATCGTTGCCACCTGGGTCGGGATCTCTCCTATTGCAGATTCAATTCTTGCCACATTCGTGTCGATTACAGCTACCTGGGTCTGGATTTCGACTAATATGGTTTCAATTACTGCTACATTCGTATCAATCACAGATACCTGGGTCTCGATCTCTGCTACTGAGGACTCGATTCTTGATACGATAGTCTCTATTGTAGCCACATTCGTGTCAATCGTTGCCACCTGGGTCGGGATCTCTCCTATTGCAGATTCAATTCTTGCCACATTCGTGTCGATTACAGCTACCTGGGTCTGGATTTCGACTAATATGGTTTCAATCACTGCTACATTCGTATCAATCACAGATACCTGGGTCTCGATCTCTGCTACTGAGGACTCGATTCGTGATACGATAGTCTCTATTGTAGCCACATTCGTGTCAATCGTTGCCACCTGGGTCGGGATCTCTCCTATTGCAGACTCGATTCTTGCCACATTCGTGTCGATTACAGCTACCTGGGTCTGGATTTCGACTAATATGGTTTCAATTACTGCTACATTCGTATCAATCACAGATACCTGGGTCTCGATCTCTGCTACTGAGGACTCGATTCTTGATACGATAGTCTCTATTGTAGCCACATTCGTGTCAATCGTTGCCACCTGGGTCGGGATCTCTCCTATTGCAGATTCAATTCTTGCCACATTCGTGTCGATTACAGCTACCTGGGTCTGGATTTCGACTAATATGGTTTCAATTACTGCTACATTTGTATCAATCACAGATACCTGGGTCTCGATCTCTGCTACTGAGGACTCAATTCGTGCCACATTCGTATCGATTACAGCTACCTGGGTCTGGATTTCAATAACACTAGTCTCGATTCGTGCCACATTCGTGTCGATTACGGATACCTGAGTTTGGATTTCAACTACACTAGTCTCGATTCTACCTACTATCGTTTCAATCACTGCTACATTCGTATCAATCACAGATACCTGGGTCTCGATCTCTGCTACTGAGGACTCGATTCTTGATACGATAGTCTCTATTGTAGCCACATTCGTGTCAATCGTTGCCACCTGGGTCGGGATCTCTCCTATTGCAGATTCAATTCGTGCCACATTCGTGTCTATTACAGCCACCTGGGTCTGGATTTCGACTAATATGGTTTCAATTACTGCTACATTCGTATCAATCACAGATACCTGGGTCTCGATCTCTGCTACTGAGGACTCAATTCGTGCCACATTCGTATCGATTACAGCTACCTGGGTCTGGATTTCAATAACACTAGTCTCGATTCGTGCCACATTCGTGTCGATTACGGATACCTGAGTTTGGATTTCAACTACACTAGTCTCGATTCTACCTACTATCGTTTCAATCACTGCTACATTCGTATCAATCACAGATACCTGGGTCTCGATCTCTGCTACTGAGGACTCGATTCTTGATACGATAGTCTCTATTGTAGCCACATTCGTGTCAATCGTTGCCACCTGGGTCGGGATCTCTCCTATTGCAGATTCAATTCGTGCCACATTCGTGTCTATTACAGCCACCTGGGTCTGGATTTCAACTAATATCGTTTCAATCACTGCTACATTCGTATCAATCACGGATACCTGGGTCTCGATCTCTGCTACTGAGGACTCAATTCGTGCCACATTCGTATCGATTACAGCTACCTGGGTCTGGATTTCAATAATACTAGTTTCGATCCGTGCCACATTCGTGTCGATTACGGATACCTGGGTTTGGATTTCAACTACACTAGTCTCGATTCTACCTACTATCGTTTCAATCACTGATACATTCGTATCGATCACGGATATCTGGGTCTCTACCTCTGATACTGCGGATTCAATTCTTGCCACATTCGTGTCGATTACAGATACCTGGGTCTGGATTTCAACTACTGAAGTCTCGATTCTACCTACTATGGTTTCAATCACTGCAACATTCGTATCAATCACGGATACCTGGGTCTCAATCTCTGCTACTGCGGACTCAATTCTTGCTACATTCGTATCGATTACAGCTACCTGGGTCTGGATCTCAATAATACTAGTCTCGATTCTTGCCACATTCGTGTCGATTACAGCTACCTGGGTCTGGATTTCAACTACTGAAGTCTCGATTCTACCTACTATGGTTTCGATTACCGATACATTCGTATCAATCACAGATACCTGAGTCTCAATCTCTGCTACTGCGGACTCGATTCTTGCTACATTCGTATCGATTACGGCTACCTGGGTCTGGATCTCTATTATTGAAGTCTCGATTCTTGCCACATTCGTGTCGATTACGGCTACCTGGGTCTGGATCTCTGTTATTGCAGTCTCGATTTTTGCAACATTCGTATCGATTACAGCCACCTGGGTCTGGATCTCTGTTATTGCAGTCTCGATTTTTGCAACATTCGTGTCAATCACGGATACCTGGGTCTCAATCTCTGCTACTGCGGACTCGATTTTTGCCACATTTGTGTCGATTACGGCAACCTGGGTCTCTATCTCTGTTATTGAAGTCTCGATTCTTGCCACATTCGTGTCGATTACAGCCACCTGGGTCTGGATCTCTGTTATTGCAGTCTCGATTTTTGCAACATTCGTGTCAATCACGGATACCTGGGTCTCAATCTCTGCTACTGCGGACTCGATTTTCGCCACATTTGTGTCGATTACGGCAACCTGGGTCTCTATCTCTGTTATTGCAGTCTCGATTTTTGCAACATTCGTGTCAATTACAGCCACCTGGGTCTGGATTTCAACTACTGAAGTCTCGATTCTACCTACTATCGTTTCAATCACCGATACATTCGTATCAATCACGGATACTTGAGTCTCAATCTCTGCTACTGCGGACTCGATTCTTGCTACATTCGTATCGATTACGGCTACCTGGGTCTGGATCTCAATAATACTAGTCTCGATTCGTGCCACATTCGTGTCGATTACAGATACCTGGGTCTGGATTTCAACTACTGAAGTCTCGATTCTACCTACTATCGTTTCAATCACCGATACATTCGTATCAATCACGGATACCTGAGTCTCAATCTCTGCTACTGCGGACTCGATTCTTGCTACATTCGTATCGATTACAGCCACCTGGGTCTGGATCTCAATAATACTAGTCTCGATTCTTGCTACATTCGTGTCGATTACAGATACCTGGGTCTGGATCTCTGTTATTGCAGTCTCGATTTTTGCAACATTCGTATCGATTACAGCCACCTGGGTCTGGATCTCTGTTATTGCAGTCTCGATTTTTGCAACATTCGTGTCAATCACGGATACCTGGGTCTCAATCTCTGCTACTGCGGACTCGATTTTCGCCACATTTGTGTCGATTACGGCAACCTGGGTCTCTATCTCTGTTATTGCAGTCTCGATTTTTGCAACATTCGTGTCAATTACAGCCACCTGGGTCTGGATTTCAACTACTGAAGTCTCGATTCTACCTACTATCGTTTCAATCACCGATACATTCGTATCAATCACGGATACTTGAGTCTCAATCTCTGCTACTGCGGACTCGATTCTTGCTACATTCGTATCGATTACGGCTACCTGGGTCTGGATCTCAATAATACTAGTCTCGATTCGTGCCACATTCGTGTCGATTACAGATACCTGGGTCTGGATTTCAACTACTGAAGTCTCGATTCTACCTACTATCGTTTCAATCACCGATACATTCGTATCAATCACGGATACCTGAGTCTCAATCTCTGCTACTGCGGACTCGATTCTTGCTACATTCGTATCGATTACAGCCACCTGGGTCTGGATCTCAATAATACTAGTCTCGATTCGTGCTACATTCGTGTCGATTACAGATACCTGGGTCTGGATTTCAACTACTGAAGTCTCGATTCTACCTACTATCGTTTCAATCACCGATACATTCGTATCAATCACGGATACCTGAGTCTCAATCTCTGCTACTGCGGACTCGATTCTTGCTACATTCGTATCGATTACGGCTACCTGGGTCTGGATCTCAATAATACTAGTCTCGATTCGTGCCACATTCGTGTCGATTACAGCTACCTGGGTCTGGATTTCAACTACTGAAGTCTCGATTCTACCTACTATGGTTTCAATTACCGATACATTCGTATCAATCACGGATACCTGAGTCTCAATCTCTGCTACTGCGGACTCGATTCTTGCTACATTCGTATCGATTACAGCCACCTGGGTCTGGATCTCAATAATACTAGTCTCGATTCGTGCTACATTCGTGTCGATTACAGATACCTGGGTCTGGATTTCAACTACTGAAGTCTCGATTCTACCTACTATCGTTTCAATCACCGATACATTCGTATCAATCACGGATACTTGAGTCTCAATCTCTGCTACTGCGGACTCGATTCTTGCTACATTCGTATCGATTACAGCTACCTGGGTCTGGATCTCAATAATACTAGTCTCGATTCTTGCCACATTCGTGTCGATTACAGATACCTGGGTCTGGATTTCAACTACTGAAGTCTCGATTCTACCTACTATGGTTTCAATCACCGATACATTCGTATCAATCACGGATACCTGAGTCTCAATCTCTGCTACTGCGGACTCGATTCTTGCTACATTCGTATCGATTACAGCTACCTGGGTCTGGATCTCAATAATACTAGTCTCGATTCGTGCCACATTCGTGTCGATTACAGATACCTGGGTCTGGATTTCAACTACTGAAGTCTCGATTCTACCTACTATGGTTTCAATCACTGCTACATTCGTATCAATCACGGATACCTGAGTCTCAATCTCTGCTACTGCGGACTCGATTCGTGCCACATTCGTATCGATTACGGCAACCTGGGTCTGAATCTCTATGATTGAAGTCTCGATTCGTGCCACATTCGTGTCGATTATGGCAACCTGAGTCGCTACCTCTCCTATTGTAGACTCGATTCTTGCTACATTCGTATCAATTACGGCAACCTGGGTCTGAATCTCTATGATTGAAGTCTCGATTCGTGCCACATTCGTGTCGATTATGGCAACCTGGGTCGCTACCTCTCCTATTGTAGACTCGATTCTTGCTACATTCGTATCAATTACTGCAACTTGGGTCTGAATCTCTATGATTGAAGTCTCGATTCGTGCCACATTCGTGTCGATTATGGCAACCTGGGTTGCTACCTCTCCTATTGTGGACTCAATTCTTGCCACATTTGTGTCGATTACTGCCACCTGGGTCTGGATTTCAACAACTATAGTCTCGATAATACCAACTATGGTTTCAATCCTTCTTACTTCTCTTTTGATCTCCTTCAATCCGAATTTTCTATTGGTAAGAAGGCAAATAATCAATTCAGTATCACACAAAAAGCAGCATTCATCATTATCACAGATTTCATCACAGTCTTTATCACAATCGTATCTATCGTCTTCATCACAATCATATCTGTCATCGTCTTCATCACAATCGTATCTGTCATCGTCTTCATGACAATCGTATCTGTCATTGTCTTCATGACAATCGTATCTGTCATCGTCTTCATCACAATCGTATCTGTCATCGTCTTCATGACAATCGTATCTGTCATCATCTTCATGACAATCGTATCTGTCATCGTCTTCACCACAATCATATCTGTCATTGCCATCATGGCAAAGGTGTCTGTCATCATCTTCATCGTTATAATCATTATCGTTCTTTATTAAACCATACTTATTGTAATATTTATCATTATAAGGCATTTGTCACCCCCCCTTTAATAAAAATAGTTCTTCTATATACAAATTATGCCATATTAACCTATAATGTTACACGAAATTCTATTTAATATATTTTAAATAATTAAGAAATTTTATAGTTGCAATAAAATTATCAATTAACTTAATTTTTAATATTGCCAAAAGCTTTTTTGTTTTGTAAAACTGAAGGATGCTCAGGTTTATACTCTGCAGCTTTATCATTAAATTTAATAGCTTCATCAATATTTCCCAGCTTGTAATAGCATAAACACAGCTCAATACATGGTATGAAACCCCAATATTCATGAAGTATTGGCCCCCATTTTGATTCGGGTTTTTCAAGCTTCATAGCAAGATCAAACCAAAAAATAGCTCTTTTATAATCCTCGATATCCTTATAGTAATAACCTAATTGACAGCAGATTTCTGCTCTTGGTGTGTCGTATTCAAAGCTTCTAATTAATGCTTTAAGCATATTTTTCCTGTCATTTTTAGCTTTGTATGCTTTAGCAAGATAAATACAGGAGCTTATGCAGTCTGCAGGTAATCCTTTTTCTGAATCAAGCATCTTGTTAAAATACTCAATAGCTCCCTCATATTCATTCACATTGAGCTTTTCCCTTGCGTAGTAAAACATATTGCGCGGCGAAAACTCCTTACCTTCAGCCAACATTGCTTCAAGTATATTTAAATTTCTACGGTTGTTCATATGAGATTTTTTATGAGTAATGGTTATATCAGAATTTACTACTTTTCCCTCAAATGAAATAAACTCATGTATGGGATCGTTCCATAAGAAATTCTTTGCTCTCTTCAATAGTCGTTCTCTGAAATGCGATAACAGTACATTCCCTTTTTCATCAAATGCATAGTTGTAATTCATCATTACTACATCTATACTTGGGTCAAGAATTTCCTTAACCCTCTTTAATTTTATCCGGTCTGCTTCAAGGAGGACATCATCGGCGTCCAACCAAAGAATATAGTCTTTTGTTGCTTTTGAAAAAGAAAAATTCCTTGCTGCTGAAAAATCATTTATCCATTCGAAATCATAAATTTCATTTGTAAATAGTCCTACTATTTCTTTTGTTTTATCAGTAGAGCCTGTATCGACAATGATTATTTCATCAACAATATCTCTAACTGAAATCAGGCATTTGGAAATATTATCCTCTTCATTCCTGACAATCATACACAAACTGATAGTAATCATAAATCCACCTCAGCTAACTTCTGTTATATTTTTTATGTTTACAAAATGTTGTTGTGCCTACTAATTTTTCTCTTCCTCAATAACTTTTCTATAAATATTTATATAATTTTCCGTCATCTTTACTGCCGAGAAATTATTCTCAACATAGGTTCTCAGTACTTTTGCTTTCGGAAATTCCATGTTTTGGACCTTGTAAATCATTTCATCCACATTACTACAAATTAGTTCAGGGAATCCCTTAAGCACCTCAGGAACTGCACCGTTTCCAAATGCAAGGACAGGTGTACCACATGCCATTGCTTCAACCATTACAAGCCCAAAAGGCTCCTCCCATACAGTTGGAAAAAGCATGCATTTTGCATGTTTCAGAAGGTTCTGCCTCTCTTTTCCTCCAACAGAACCTACATAACTTATATTCGTATTTGCTTTTATACGCGGTTCTATCGCTTTTTTATAATACTCAATATCATAAAGAGGTCCCGCTATAATGAGTCGCATTCCAGTTCTTTCAGCTACATCAAGGGCATAGTTAATCCCTTTATGGGAATATAAAATTCCTAAGAAAATAAGGTAATCCTCTTTGCTTTCAGAAAACTCATAATCCTCGGGATTAATACCGTTATATACAGAATAGCCCTGGTTCAAGCCGGCATTTCTTAATGCTTTCTGACATAGGTAAATAGGATTTTTTGCAGAGTTTTTACGACTATCATGTATGGTACTGATAATAGGTATTGAAAGGTCACACCTGCTTAAGACGGAAGCATGAGTATGGTCATGTATGATATCTGCGCCAATAGAAGGAAGGGTTTTTTTTACAAAGTCAGCTATTTTTTCAGAATCCGGACCTTTATGAGTATACGGGATTATATTCGCACTACTGATACTACCCTCAGCTGCGAAAAGAAATACTTCATGACCTCGTTTGACAAGCTCTTCCGTAAGGTCATATATAACCCTTTCAATTCCACCATAATCTTTAGGCGGGACTGGGAAAGCATCAGGGGCTATCTGAATAATTTTTAAGGTATCTTTTTTGCTTTTTACAATACTTGGAACACTTAAGTGGGCAGGCTGTTCAGAAATCACTTTTTCATAGACCTCCAGATATCCGTCCACCATCTTTTCGGTTGTAAAATGTTTGATTGCATACTCACGAAGCTCGTTTGGCTTAGAATAGTTTCCTCCCATTACCTTATCTGCCATTTCATCAACGCTGTTGCAAATACATTCTGGAAATCCTTTAAGGACTTCAGGAACGGCTCCATTTCCAAGTGCGATGACAGGGGTTCCGCAAGCCATCGCTTCAATCATTACAAGACCAAATGGTTCTTCCCATGAAGTAGGGAATAAAAGGCAGCAAGCTTTTTTCAGAATCTCTTGCTTCTCCTTGCCTCCTATAGATCCAATATATTGTATCTTCGGATTTTTTCTTATCCTCGGCTCAATTTCATTGTTAAAATAAGCAAGATCATGTACGGGACCTGCAATAACAAGCCTCTTATTCGTCAGATCTGCAATATCGAGAGCATGCCCCAGCCCTTTCATCTTATCGAGCCTTCCAAGGTAAAGCATATAATCATCTTTCTCCTCAGAATACTCATACTCTTCCAGATTAAGTCCATTGTACACATAAAATCCATGGCCACCGCCAATTACGTTAAGTGCTCTTTGGCTAACAAAAACAGGGTAATTTACACGGTAATTAATTGTACCGTGAATCGTGCATATAGTCGGTATATTGAGATTCTTTTTACCCAAAACAGAAATATGGGTATGATCATGTATGATGTCAACACCCTCGGGCATGGTTCCTAGAACATATTCAGCTATTTGGTTAAAATCGCCCTTACCTGAATGCTGGTAAGGAATTAAGGTGGCACTTGTTTTGCTTCCTTCCGGCGCATAGAGGTATACCTTATGCCCTCTTCTTACGAGTTCTTCCGTAATTTCATAGATTACTACTTCTATTCCGCCATAATTTGTAGGAGGTACAGGATAAACATCCGGTGCAACCTGGACAATTGTTAAAATTCTTTTGTGATTTGCCTGACCCTCCAGTTTATTATTATTGAGAAGCACTTCAAGTGACTTTTTATTATGCAACAGGCTCGCATCACTTGGTTTAAAACCCAGCGCAAGTTCGTTATGCATATATGCCTTATTATAATCTCCAAGTCTAAAGTAGCAGCCACAAAGCTTAAGATGTGGTAGCCAGCTCCAGCACTCCTCCTTGAAAAAACCCAGATTGTCTGCCGATTTCTCTATGGATAATGCAAGGCTATACCAGAAAACTGCCATATTTATTTGACCTAGTTCAGTAAATAGCACTCCTAGCCTACATAAGAATTCCGGTCTGGGTAAGTCATATTCAAAGGATTTGAATACGATTTTCATTTCGTTTTCTTTGTCCTCTTTTTGTCTGAACATATCTGCAAGCCTGTCACAGGCGATAAGCTTATCTCCTGTCCAACCTTCCTTTTCTTTTATGAACTTTTCATAATATTCCATAGCCTTATCATATTGCTTGCCATCAAAAAGCTTTTCTGCATAATAAAAAAGCTCTTTCAAAGTTAGAGCTTCACCATTTTCTAATTTGGTCTCATAAATTGAAGGCATATTCATCCTTATCTCCTTAACTTAAGATATTCAATATAATATATTCCCATAGATTGGACAGTGTGAATTAAGTTAATTAATCGTTCATAAAAAGAAACTTAAAGTAAAATAACCTTGCTGTTTTAACGCTGCAAGGTTATTATTTATGACAAGTGAAATAGTTTGCTAATTCATCATGTTTAGTATCAAGAACAGCTAACTTAAATGCATATCATGATTTAAAAAGGCATTCCCCTTACTACTACAGCTGCTAAAGGCAGCAGTGATTAGGACTTACATCATTATCCTCAATTTCATAGTCTTCAAATGTTGGCAAAACGAACTGCGTTTCATTAACAAGGATTGGACCATTCGGGCCAAGCTGCTGGAAAGTTGGACCGTCATCGAAATCAATCATGTAATCAAGCAGATATCTTAATCCAATTTGAATCGGGGCTTCACCATTATTGATTACTTGTGTGGTCAGTGCTATCGTTGAATCTGCAAATGTCCCTCCAACGACATTGATATCTAACAGTATGATAATTGCATCCGGTGTAGTCGGAGGACCCGGCAAGACATAGGTAGCTCTGAAACCTGTTGTACCTATAGGGGCAACAGTAACTTGTAAGTATATTTACATGGTACGCAATATGCATTTTTTTGTTACTTTTTATATATACAATTAAGAATAATATAAATGTTCCAACGCTAAAACCTGCATGTATACTTTAATGTACCTATCAGCCATTAGCTCAATACTGAAATTATTCTTAACATAATCTCTTAACAGCTGAGGTTTTGGATAGTCTCCGCTAAGAACTTTTTGAACCATTTCATCTACGTTTGTACATATAAAGTCTGGAACGCCTTGTAGTACTTCAGGTACTGCTCCACTTGGAAATGATAACACTGGTGTTCCGCAAGCCATCGCTTCAATTGCAACCAGCCCAAAGGATTCTTGGCATAAGGTCGGGAATAATACACATGCAGCATTCTTAAGAAGGTCTTGCTTTCTTCTCCCTCCAACTTCACCGATAAAGATTATATTGGGATTTGCTTTTATCACAGGAGCAATTGCCTTATCAAAATAGGCAGTATCATGGATCGGACCAGCAAGTATCAGCATTTTATTGGTTCTTTCTGAAACCTTTATAGCAAATTGAGGCCCTTTGGATTCATCCAGTTTTCCAATATAAAAAAGGTAATCTTCCTTTGACTCCTTAAATTCAAAGTCTTCCAAACGGATTCCATGATGAATAAAAAAGCCCTGGTTGCCTCCATACCTTTCTTGAACAGTTCTACTTGCATAAACAGGATATTTTACTGGACAATTTGCTGAAAAGTGCTCCGTACATACCGTCGGTACAGGCAATCCAACTCTTCCTATAATGGATGCATGGGTATGGTCATGAATAATATCAATATCCTCTGGTAATGTGGCTGACACATATTTCAATATCTCATGTTGACTCCATGACTTCTCATGCTGGTATGGGATTAACCTAGCACTCGTATTACTCCCCTTTGGTGCATAAAGAAAGACCTCATGGCCTCTCCTGACCAGTTCTTCTATTAAGTCGTACATAACACGTTCTATTCCTCCATAGTTAACCGGAGGAATAGGATAAACATCGGGAGCCACCTGAACAATCTTCATTCTTATCACCTTTTTGTTTTAACATAACACAATATATGATTCATATAGTTTTCATGACCCTATTTCAGACAATTTGATACTTAGATTAAAGTAATTACTTTATAAATTTATAATTTAGTAAATCTAAGTTGAATATAAATTTATTCAACATTTTTTATGGCTTAACAGAAGCCTTTATTAAGTACTGGTATATCTCGAATTGCTTTGATAAATCAGGGTTTGACAATTTACATAAATTTTCGATTAATTCGAAGTCTTCTTTTGACTCCATTAATAATTTACCTGCAACATATATATCGCTGTAACCACTATCCCTAAACATTTTGTGGATTTCCTTTAGTGTAAAAAATCTCATATGAGTTCTATCCAGAATTCCCGCATCTTCATAAGTCCAATTACCATGAATCAATTTTTTGACAATGCTAATATGCATGACATTGGGAATACTAGCTAAAATTTTCCCATCAGGTTTTAGGTACCGTTTGATATTTAGTAGAACCTGCCATGGGTCTACTAAATGTTCAAGGACATCTCCAAATAAGATGTAGTCAAAGTAGTTTTCATCAAAGTGAACATCTAAGGACTCTATATTATCTGCTGTCACATTGGCAACAGTTTTCGCGATTTCTGAAGCTCCTTTGTTCAATTCAATTCCATACAGTATAGAGTTAGGATAAGTATTTTTGATCTGTAAGAGGGTATTTCCGCATGCGCAGCCTACATCAAGAACAGCAAAGCTTTGAGTTTTAGGCTTGTTAATAAAGTTAATTAATTCTTGACGTGCAAAGGTAGAATACAATGAATTGAATCCCCACTTGTCTTCAAATTTCTTTTGATTCAGCTTGAAGGTTTCTAAAGACTGGCTCCCATAATCCTTAAAAGTTATATACCCAAAATTGTGAATAAACGTATCCTTACAAAGCATCAGTTTGTATCTAGCAATTCTTAAACTAAACGATAAATCATCATCTTCAAAATTACCCGGGGTGAAACCTTCATCAAGCAGGCCAATTTTTTCTATTGCAGACTTCTTGATTAACAAACAGAAACTTATTAATTTCAATCGTTCTTCCCAAGTTTCAGGATTGGAAATATTATAGGTTTTCGCGAATTCAAACATCTCTTCAATGCTACTATACTTCACTGGTAGTTGCTGAATAGGGCAATTATTGGTTATAGGGCCAACTGCTCCAATATCATCCGCACTATAAAGACATTGGATAAGGTTTTTAAGCCAGTTAGGAGTTACAATGATATCATTATTCATTAGTAGTACAGCATCTCCCAATGCTATATTAATGGCTTGATTATACCCTCTTGGGCAGCCGACGTTGTCTGTGTTGATAATCGCTCGGATATCTTGCTGGGATTGAAGCCATTGGGCAGTACCATCGGTAGAATGATTATCGACAACGATGATTTCATAGGTTCCATCAGTGGTATACTTCCGTATGCTGTCGATGCACTTTCGCAAAGACTCGAAGTTGTTATGTGCCAAAATGATAATGCTGGTAACAGGATTCTCCATGAACCTATTCTCCTTTTTTTACTTTAATGAGTTTACCAATTTCTTAAGCTCCAGTAAGTCTACATGATTTGGCTGGTTGAGGCCATCTCTTTAGCTGGTTCCTATGTCACATGCAAGGTGTTTGCTTACAAGGAAAAGAATGGAGGCTATATTTATTATATTTCTGGTATTATCTTATGTGATAAATTAGAGGGTCATTATTTATGTAGAATATGACTTTGCCCAAGTAAAGTCTGGCGTTCTTAGTGCCATTATGTCTTTCCAATCATATAATATTAAAAACGTTAATATTGGAGAAATTTATGCACTATAATGATTACTATCGATATAATGAATCCCGTTATGATTACGACGAGCCAGAATTTTATGATATCCGCATAACCGCTAATAATAATAATAATAATAATACTGCTACAATTAATGAGGATATTTATTCATATCCCGAAAATTTCTCAAACGCTATTGCACTTATTGAGGAAGCTATTGCCGGTGAAGAAGAGGACAGATTATTTTATACCTATTTAATAAATAATGCACCTACTGCAGAAGATAGGCAAATCATAAGTGGAATACGTGATAATGAACTCAGACATCATAGCCTTTTTCTTAAACTTTATAGTGAACTTACAGGACAAACAGCCCCTCAGTTACCTGGCGAACGTTTTGTACCTCCATCAAGTTACTGTGAAGGTCTGCAACGTTCCATTATAGGTGAAGAAAGTGCAGTAGCCAAATACCGTCAGATTCTCTTTGCCATGCAAAATCGTGTTCATATCAATATGTTAACAGAAATTATTACCGATGAAATCAGACACGGTATTCTTTACACCTATTTATATAGCAAAAATAATTGTAATATTTAACGATCCTCTAAATGGTACTACCAAAAAAGCTACTGAAACTATGAAGTGCACCCTAAATGTTAGTAAAAAAACTAATATTTAAGGTGCACTTGAATAATAAATCAGTAGCCGTATTTATTTTCAAAACCTTTACTCTAACTTTTTAAATATTCTACTTAATTTCGCTTTATATTACACTAAATAACAAATTTCGCATATTGTAATATGGGAGCATTTTTTATTATAATTAGAATAGGAGAAAAGTATGGGAAACTATAATCGCCAAAGTTTTGATTATCATCACAAAAGAAAAAGAAAACAGAGTCATGTTCATGAAATACAGGGTAGTCTTGAAATAGCAGAGCCAAGTGTAGATCCTCATAACCATCGCTTTGCTATTGTTTCTGGAGAAGCAATTCCAATTGGTCAAAAAGATCACATTCACAATGTAAAGTTTCGAACAGATTTCTATGAGGATCATTTTCATGAATTCTGTGGAAAAACTTCGGGTGCAATTAAAGTTGGTGATAGGCATGTCCATTTTCTAGAATCTGTAACAACAGTAAATGACGGTCACAGACACAATTTTAGATTAGCTACCTTTATTCAAGATCAAATTAGTGAAGAAGAATGCTAATCTACTCTAAATAATTATGAAGCAAGGAAAAGCTCGATTTTCGATCTTTTCCTTCTCATAAATTATACACTACGTTGAAATACTAGCTGATAAATGAAGCCGTGGTGTTTCCTGCTAAGATAGCCATTTCAATTCTTACTGTAAACATATTTTAATATTCGTTTGTTTTGTTATCCCACTTCTTATGAGATTGTATGAAAATTGTAGGATGAATGATGAGCTATTATGATACCTTTATTTTATTTAACTTAACATATTCTCCTCTTTAACAACGAATATAACGATTCTTCTACTCATAACATTATGATAAGAAGTTGTATTCAAAGTCCTATCGAGGAAGGAGATTACTATTAATAAAGTTATTGATGAGAACTACTTTGACCTAATCATAGACAATACATTGGCTGAACAATTAAGAAAAGATGATAATGTTACGAGAATGAATGAACGAAACTCAATTAATCATGTAACAGCCAGCGATTTTAGAATGTGTATTTTAGATACCTATCCATACCGTATGTTTCCTAAAATTTATACATTAAACTCCACAATAAGTCTAGAAAAGTCTGGCGCATTTAATGTACGGAATTTTATAAATCTCCCACTCTATGGCCAAGGTATCTTAATGGCTTTTATTGATACTGGTATAGATTATCAACATCAAGCCTTCCGAAACCCTGATGGAACCTCAAGAATCTACTCTATATGGGATCAAACTATTGAAAATGGACCTCCCCCGACAGGTTTTACGTTCGGAACAGAATATAGTAAGAATTTATTGAATTATGCCTTAAAGCAATCAAATCCTTATTCAACCGTACCAACAACGGATACTAATGGACACGGTACAATGCTTGCCGGTATAGCTGCTGGTAACCCTAATAGGATAGAAGATTTTAGTGGTATAGCAACCAGTTCGGAAATAATTGTAGTGAAATTAAAACAAGCAAAAAGGTATAATCGGAGGATTTTTTCAGTACCAGAAAATATTGAATGTTATCAAGAAACGGATGTCATGCTTGGCATTGAATATGTACGCTCTGTTGCTGCAAAAATCAATAAACCATTAGTAATATGCATAGGTATGGGCTCTAGCCAAGGTAGTCATGATGGTAGTGGTACTCTAAGTCTTTTAGTAAATAACCTATCACTCACACCACGCATTGGAATAAGTGTCGCTGCCGGGAATGAAGGGAATAATCACAGGCATTATAAGGGAGAGGTAACAGAAACTAATATTAAGACACAATTTCATCTGAATATTTCAGAACAAGATAGCATGTTTTCTCTTGAGATATGGCAAGGACTTCCTTTTAGACTTGCAGTTACCATCACCTCGCCATCTGGTGTAAAATCAACACTGGTTTCTCCGGGATTAAATGAATGTCATGAAATTGATTTTAACTTGGAGTCGTCAACTATTTATATAAGTAATATAAATTTTGAAGAGGAAACAGGAAATCAGCTTATCCTAATAAGATTTGAAAACGCTAAAAGTGGGATTTGGACTATCGAGTTAGTAAGTTTAGAAAAAAGAGCTATTACATTTCATGCATGGCTTCCATCTGGTAACCTCATCACAACCGGAACATATTTTTTTGAACCAGACCCAAATATAACCATAACAAGCCCTGGTAATGCAGAAAATACTGTTACTGTAACCGCCTACAATCAATATAATGACAATATAGTTACCGATTCAAGCAGAGGTTTTACTCTTGGTACATCCGTAAAACCAGACATTGCTGCTCCAGGATATCAATTAACTTGCCCAACGCTTCAAAATTCCTATGGTAGTGCTACTGGTACAGGCGCCGCTGCTGCACATACTGCAGGAATTATTGCAATGATCATGGAATGGGCTACATTAAAAGGAAACTATACTACTATAACTGGTAGAGATATTGGCGGATTATTAAATCGTGGGGCCTCTAGAAACCCAAATATAGAGTACCCGAATCCTATCTGGGGCTATGGCAAACTCGATCTATACGTGCTATTTCGACAATTAACCTAGTAAAAATGATCGGTATATTGTTTTCTTGTATATCAATTCGTACTATTGTGAATAAGATATAGTAAAACGAAAACTGTGAGTTCTTATGGCAATAAAAATATTTATCGATCAAGGCCACAATCCGGGTGGTATTAACGGTGGGGCTACCGGTTTTGGTATCAACGAACAAGACGTAACCTTTAATGTAGGTATCTATTTAAGAGACCTATTAAATAATGATCCTAGATTTGAAGCCCGTACTTCACGCCAAACTATTACTGAAGTTCTTGGAACTAGTAGTGCTACTAGCTTAAGAACAAGAGTTGAAATGGCAAACTCTTGGCCAGCAAATTATTTTATCAGTATCCATTGCAATGCAAATGTTAATCCAGCAATTAACGGCTCTGAGGTTTATGTTTATGCTCTTTACACGGAAGCAGCAAATTTGGCAGAATCCGTATTGGAATTTATGGTAGATACCGTAGGTACGAGATATAATGGAGTTAGAGAAAATCCATCCTTATATGTCCTACGTCGTACTCAAATGCCATCTATTCTTATTGAGTTAGCATATATCACAAATTATGAAGATAATTTACTTTTACAAAATGAGCAGTATACCTTCGCTTATGGTATTTATCTTGGTATCTTAAATTACTTTGGATTCCAACCACTGGAATAAGTTCTAACATTGTGTTACATGCAAACAAACGTCTTCCTAAAAAACCGAAGTGAGGTAAATACTCATCACTTCGGTTTCTTTCTTTTTAATCTAAATCAAACAATGCTCTTCTAAGGAAGTAAACATCTTTGGTATTTTCTAACGTATATTTTGATTTTGAGCCATATGTTAAAGTCAAATCCCGAGCATCAATTAGTTCCACCCCGCGGTATACCATTCCAGTATCTTTGTACCAAACCAAACGGCGGTAATGATACCAGCTGATAAATACGGCCCCATAGCAAGAACATTTTCCGCTTTCCTTACTTTCATACGTATGATATGAATCACTGAACCATACAGACATCCAAAAAATAATGCTACAATGGTAAGCTTCCATCCAAGGATTAGGCCTACTGCAGCCATCAGTTTGATGTCACCTCCCCCTATTCCTCTTCCTCTAGTAATTAAAAAAAGGAACAAAAGAAAACCACTTACCAGCGCAAAATCAAGTAAGATGGAAATAGAAATTTCATCCACTATCTCTCGAATTAATCCTATTATAAATAAATAAACATTGATCCCAAACGGTATCTCAAATGTCCGCCAATCAATCACACTAAGAATAAAGAGCCCTGAAATCATCAAGCAATACAATATGCTTTTTACAGGGTCACCTACCAACAGGAATGTCACCACCCACAGGCTTCCATTTAGAATTTCCACAAAAGGATATTGTAACGATACTTTTTCCCTACAATATCTGCACCTACCACCTAAGAAGACGTAGGAAAACACCGGTACTAAATCTCTTACATGAAGTATAGCACCACACTTCATGCAATGAGACCTCGTTATTACGATGTTTTCTTGCCTTGGAATACGGTAGATGCAGACATTTTGGAAGCTACCGATGACAATACCGTAGACGAAGATTAGTATGTATATTATCATAAATTTATTTTCCAACCTCCTGTAGAGCTCCATCCATTGCTATAATATCCAGAGGATTCTCCATGGCAACTAATAGCTTCGTGCCACTGCCCTCTGCGAATACAAAGGGCAGCATTACATACTTTTTTAAAAGGTAGATTTCCGCTTATTGATTACTTCCTTCCGTGCCTTAAGAATAATATTTCTAATATTAACCGCATCATCAACATCCATATCCGGTATTCCCTCTAATGGATATTTCATGTTCATTGCTTCATATTTACTTTTTCCCATAGAATGATAAGGAAGTACATCTAAAGCTTTTAAGGATGTCAATTCTGCTAAAAACTCTCCAAGTTGTACCAATTCTTTAGAATCATCAGTTATTCCAGGTACTGCAACAAATCGTATCCAGAGTGTAACCTTCTGATTGGACAGAAATCTTGCAAATTCTAAGATGTTTGCATTATCATGTCCAGTTAATTCTTTATGCTTTATTGCATTCATCTGCTTTATATCTAACATAACTAAGTCTGTTACCTTTAACAAAGGTAAGTATTTTTCTTTATCAGCTGGTCGAAATGTTATCCCTGACGTATCAATGCAGGTATGAATCCCTTTTTTCTTCGCTTCTTCAAATAATTCTGTAACAAATTCAAGCTGGAGTAAAGGCTCTCCACCTGTTACTGTAATTCCTCCGCCTTTTAAAAATTCCTTATAGGAATCATATTCTTTTAGAATATCTTCAACCGAGCGAAGCGTTCCTCCATTTAACTCCCAAGTATCTGGGTTATGGCAGTACTGGCATCTCATAGGACATCCTTGTAAAAATACGACAAAGCGGATACCAGGTCCATCTACTGTTCCAAATGATTCTGTTGAATGAACTTTTCCTAACATAGTTCCTCCGTTCTCCCTTCATTGGTACAAAAAAGTCAACTAGTACAATAGGACTAGGTACAATATACCAATATATGGAATTATAGTCAATGACTAATTCTTCTATTCATTGCTGATTTATGAGTTTAAATTTGATAATTATCGTATAATTAGTTCTAATGGTTGCAATACCTTTAATAGAAAATAATTGCAATAATTTCATCAATTGGAAATCATAATAAATTGTAAAAAGGAGCCTACTACCTCCATACATTATTGAGCCAGCAAACTGTCTCACTTGTCATGAATTAAACGGTAGTAAACTCCTATCGACAAAACTACATATTTTTATTTTTCATAAAAGTGATGTAAGTTCACTTCTACTTATAACTATAAAAATAAGTTTCTTATATGGACTGATGGAATGTTCTTGAAATAACATCATCCTGTTGCTCTTTTGTAAGTTTAGTAAAGTTTACAGCATAACCAGAAACACGAACTGTAAGCTGTGGATAATTTTCTGGATGAGCTTGAGCATCTAATAAAGTTTCTTTTGTGAACACGTTAACATTTAAGTGATGTCCACCTTTTTCTACATAACCATCTAATAAAGACACTAAATTTTCTACTTGTTGATTCGACATAATAAACACCATACCTTTCCGAAACCTGCTAACTTTTTGCCGCAGATACATTAAAATTAGAAATATCTATGATAAATTCCAAAAGGAATTAATTATTAAGATTTTTCTTATTAGTCATCAATCCCTTGATGCAATGTCGGAACCTGACACGCAACGTTTCCACCTTGGCAATCTGCACTGATGGACGTTTTATCTATCCGGTCCGCTGCCATAAATTCAGAATCTTCTACCGTAATATTCATATGCCCACCGCCGCCTTCGACAAATTGGTCAAGCATAGCAACTAGTTCATTAATTCTTTCTTGCTCTGTCATGTCGGACCCTTCCTTTCTTAGTTCTCAGACATATCGTCTAAATCTAAGTCTCCAGCAAATAACACATCATTCTTACCTAATGCTCCTGGTACAATAGAGAACGTATTAGAAATACCATCCTGCGCATCACGGAATGGAAGCTTTGCTACCGATGCTAGGGACGCTGCTGCACCATGAGTATCACGACGATGCATTGGGTTAGCACCTGGTGCTAATGGTTCACCCTTCTTACGTCCGTCTGGAGTATTACCTGTCTTCTTTCCATAAACTACATTAGAAGTTATCGTTAAGATTGACATCGTTGGGTATCCATCACGATAAGTATGATGCTTGCGAATCATGTTCATAAAGTCATGCACTAACTGTACAGCGATATCGTCTACACGATCATCATTGTTGCCGTACTTTGGATAATCACCTTCAATTTCGTAATCGGTTACAACGCCATTCTCATCACGAATTACTTTTACCTTAGCATACTTAATTGCACTTAAAGAGTCCGCTACAACAGAAAGACCCGCAATACCAGTTGCAAAGTAACGTTTTACTTCACGATCATGAAGTGCCATTTGAATTCTTTCATAGCTATATTTATCATGCATGTAGTGGATTACATTTAAAGTATTCACATAAAGTTCTGCTAGCCACTCCATCATATCTTTGTATTTCGACATTACGTCCTCATAATTAAGGTATTCACCCTCAACTGGACGGTACTTTGGACCAACCTGAATTTTAAGAACTTCATCTACACCACCATTGATTGCGTAAAGAAGACACTTAGCAAGATTTGCACGTGCTCCAAAGAACTGCATCTCTTTACCAATTTTCATAGAGGATACACAACAAGCAATTGCATAATCATCACCATGAGTTGGACGCATGATATCATCATTTTCGTATTGAATAGAGGATGACTTAATTGACATCTTAGCACAGTACTCTTTAAATAATCTTGGTAATCTAGTTGACCATAGAACTGTCATGTTTGGTTCTGGAGCAGTTCCAAGGTTGTCTAACGTATGAAGGTAACGGAAGGATGTCTTTGTTACCATATGGCGTCCATCTGTACCAATCCCAGCGATACTTTCTGTTACCCAAGTAGGGTCACCGGAGAATAAGGCATTGTATTCTGGAGTTCTTGCAAACTTCACTAGACGAAGTTTCATAATAAAATGATCGATATACTCTTGTGCTTCTTTTTCTGTGATAACACCATTATCTAAATCTCTCTGGATATAAATATCAAGGAATGTAGAAGTACGGCCTAAGCTCATTGCAGCACCGTTTTGCTCTTTTACCGCTGCAAGATATCCAAAGTAAAGCCACTGAATTGCTTCCTTTGCATTTATTGCTGGCTTCGTAATATCGTAACCATAGATTTCACCAAGCTTCGCTAATTCTTTTAATGCACGAATTTGTTCTGCTAATTCTTCTCTTAAGCGAATATTATCACTAGTCATTCTCTTTAAGGAAGTTGTAAGTTGTTCTTTCTTGTCTTCAATAAGTAAATCAGTACCGTAAAGTGCCACTCGACGGTAATCGCCAATAATTCTACCTCTACCATAAGCATCAGGCAAACCAGTAATGATTGCTGATTTTCTAGCGAGCTTCATTTCGTCAGTGTATGCATCAAATACACCTTGATTATGTGTCTTGCGGTAGTCTGTAAAAATACGTGCTACCTCTTCGTCTACCTCATATCCATATTCATGGCAAGCACTCTGTGCCATACGAATACCACCAAAGACCTGTAGTGATCTCTTAAATGGCTTATCGGTCTGAAAACCAACAATTGTTTCAATATCTTTATCTAAATAACCAGGACCGTGAGAAACAATAGTAGATACTATCTTGGTGTCCATATCAAGGACTCCACCTTTCTCACTTTCCTGCTTTGAAAGCTCCATAACCTGGGCCCATAGTTTATTGGTGGCTTCGGTTGGACCTGCTAAAAAGGATTCATCACCATCATACATTGTGTAATTGTTCTGTATGAAGTCTCGAACATTTACTGAAGTGATCCATCTACCTTGTTTAAAACCTTCCCATTCCTGTTTCATAACTGAAGTCATCATTATCCCTCCTTACGCTGTTACAGCTGTGTGGATAAACACGAGAGCAAGCAATATTTTACAAAAAGCTTGACCAGTAAACCACAACATATTGATTTGTTGTTAAATAATAGACAATATATTGTAAAAAAATCTATTTTGTGTTCTTCGAAATCATTATACACAAAATAGCAATGATTATCAATATTGAAAAATATAGAAAATAGAATACTATTATTCTATCGGATTATACTAATATACCAAAAACAAATATTTATTCATGAAAAATGGCAACTCTTTTGGGTTGAGTACTGTATTTTCCTGTGCTATAATATTCATGTTTGAGTTTTATAGCCCCATATTGTTGTAATTTTAGAAATGTTTTCATTTAAGGAAAAAGATCAAATATCATGCTTTATCTTGTTCATAACAAAGAAAGAATAACTACGCTTGCTTTTCTTGTTTAAAACTTAAGAAAAATGACTAGCTTGCTTTTCTTATTCAAAACTTAAGAGAAAATAGCATAACTTGCTTCTTATGAAGACATTTAAAACAGAAAGTGCTTATCTTTCAGCCTTTCTGATGAATAACAAGAGGATAGCAATCAACATGCTATCTCTATTCCATTAAAATTGGGATTTACTTCTCTTGCCAAAATAAAAAAGTATTAGGATAAATTAAAGAAGGGACGGTACCACATGAAAGTCGGATTTGACAATCAAAAGTATTTAAAGATGCAATCGGAGCATATTCGGGAAAGGATCAGTAAGTTTGATAACAAACTTTATTTGGAGTTTGGAGGTAAACTATTTGATGATTATCACGCATCCCGCGTATTACCAGGTTTTGAACCAGACAGTAAACTAAAGATGCTTCTGGAACTAAAAGATCAAGCAGAGATTGTAATCGTAATTAGTGCCATTGATATAGAGAAGAGTAAGGTTCGAGGAGACTTAGGAATTACTTACGATTCGGATGTACTCCGACTTATTGACGCTTTCCAGAGCAAGGGATTATATGTTGGCAGTGTAACTATCACTCAGTATTCTGGTCAAAGCAGTGCGGATCTTTTTAAATCAAAACTAGAAGCATTGGGAGTTAAAGTGTACCTTCACTATATTATCCCCGGGTATCCAAACAATATTTCACTGATATTAAGTGAAGATGGTTATGGTAAAAATGAATTCATTCAAACAACAAGACCACTTGTAGTAATTACAGCTCCAGGTCCTGGAAGCGGTAAGATGGCTACTTGTCTTTCTCAACTCTATCATGAGCACAAACGCGGCGTACGTGCTGGTTACGCTAAATTCGAGACTTTCCCAATCTGGAACCTTTCCTTAAAACATCCAGTTAATGTTGCATATGAAGCAGCCACTGCTGATCTTAATGACGTTAATATGATTGATCCATGTCATCTAGAAGCGTATGGAGTAACTGCGGTTAATTATAATCGCGATGTTGAAATTTTTCCAGTTCTGAAAGCAATTTTCTTAAGGATTGATGAGCATTGTCCTTACAAATCCCCAACTGACATGGGTGTAAATATGGTTGGTAACTGCATCATTGATGATCAGGCATGTCGAGATGCTTCCAAACAAGAAATCCTTCGAAGATATTACCAGACACTTTGCAATGTTATTAATGGTACCAGCGACGGTGATGAGGTATATAAGCTAGAACTTCTATTAAATCAGGTAAGTGTATCTGCAGAAGATCGTCCTGTAATTAAAGCTGCAAATGATTTAGCTGACCTTAATAAATCTCCAGCAGTTGCAATGCAGTTAGCAGACGAAAGCATAATTACCGGTAAAACAAGCGAATTACTAGGTGCTTCTGCTGCTGTGTTACTAAATGCTTTAAAAGCTCTTGCAGGAATTCCTCATGAAACTCATGTTATTTCACCACTTGCCATTGGACCGATCCAACAATTAAAAACCCAGTATCTCGGAAGTTCTAATCCAAGACTTCATACCGATGAAGTCCTAATAGCGCTTTCCATCAGTGCGAAAGAGGATGAGAACGCTAGAAAAGCGATGGAACAACTTCCTCATCTAAAAGGTTGTGAAGTTCATACAAGCGTTATTTTATCAGAAGTCGACCGAAAAGTATTTCATAAATTAGGAGTACACTTAACTTCTGAACCAACCTACGAGAATAAGAAATTATTCCATTAAACAAGAAAAACAAGATAAATACTAGTGAAAGCCCTGAAATTTAGACGCCTAAATACGATGTTAAATTTCAGGGCATCTTTTATTTCATATTCTTTTATTCTTTACATAAATTTTATTTACTTTTTACTCGATTCATGATGCAATTTTTAATTTTAATGTTATAGTTTTTATAATTGCGAGAAAAACTAGGGCTATAATAAATTAATATCTTTTACTGTAAAAATGTAGCAGATTAAATTTTACACAGATTTTACAAATACATCTATTTTATTTTACATTCATCCTCTATTCTAAAAATAATTGGTCTCTGAAGACAAATGATAACTAAATAAAAAGGAGAATCCCTATGGATATTTTTTCATTATTTACCCTATTAGGCGGATTAGCATTTTTTCTCTATGGTATGAATGTTATGGGCGTCGGATTGGATAAGGTTGCAGGTGGTCGCTTAGAGAGATTATTAGAAAAATTAACCTCTAGCCCAATTAAATCTGTAGCACTTGGTACTTTTGTTACCGCTATCATTCAATCTTCTTCTGCTACCACCGTTATGGTTGTAGGATTTGTCAACTCTGGCATAATGAATTTAAGACAAGCAATCGGCGTCATCATGGGTGCAAACCTTGGTACAACGGCTACTGCTTGGATATTAAGTCTTGCTGGTTTACAAGGTGACAGTTTTTTTGTAAAATTGTTAAAACCTTCTTCGTTTGCACCAATCCTTGCAATTATTGGAATTTTCTTAATTATGGTTGCAAAGAAGGAAAAGAAAAAAGATGTCGGAAGTATTATGATTGGATTTGCTTTGCTAATGTTTGGTATGGATGTTATGAGCGGTGCTGTAAAACCTTTAGCAGATGTTCCAGAATTCAAAAACATATTAACTATGTTTTCGAATCCAATCCTTGGAGTATTAACAGGTGCAATCTTTACAGCTGTCATCCAAAGTTCCTCTGCATCAGTAGGTATCCTACAGGCACTTTCCATGACAGGCGGAATCACATTTGGTTCAGCTATCCCAATTATTATGGGTCAAAATATTGGAACTTGTATTACAGCTATACTTTCTAGTATCGGTGCCAAAAAGAATGCGAAACGTGCCGCATTAGTACACCTTTACTTTAACTTAATTGGTACAATAATATTCTTAATTGTATTTTACAGTATTCAGTATACCATAGGATTTTCTTTTATTAATAACTCCGTAGATGCAATGTCTATCGCTATTGTTCATACAACGTTTAACTTATTAACTACTGCGATATTACTTCCATTTGCTAGAGGACTTGAGAAGTTAGCATGTATGACATTAAAAGATGATAAAGACACTACTAATACCGAAGACACAATCAATGGACTTGATGAGCGTTTTTTAGCATCTCCTGGTTATGCTGTTGATCAGTGTAGCGAAGTAACAAAACAAATGGCTGAGCTAGCGAAGGATACTATTCTTTCTTCTATTCATCTACTTACAAAGTATGATGATAAAATAAGCGCTTCTATTATGGATAACGAGAACAGAGTTGATAAATATGAGGACGTGCTTGGAACTTATCTTGTTAAATTAAGTAGCAAAGAACTGTCCCTAAGTAATAGTAATTCAGTTTCTATGTTTTTACACTCCATTGGCGATTTAGAACGTATTAGTGACCATGCAGTAAATATCCTAGATCTTGCTAAGGAGATTAATCAAAAATCAATTAATTTCTCTAAAGATGCACAAGATGGATTAAACGTAATGACAAACGCTGTGATTGATATCTTAAATATGACAATAAAAGCGTTTGTTACCGATGACCTTGAATTAGCTAAGCAAATTGAGCCACTAGAAGAAGTGATAGACCTCTTAAGAAAAGAACTGAAAGATCGCCATATCAGAAGACTTCAAAAAGGACAGTGTACAACAGAACTTGGTTTCGTTTATACCGATATTTTAACAAATTTCGAACGTGTATCTGACCACTGTTCTAACATAGCAGTAAGTATGCTTCAGTTAAATGAAAACAGCTTTGATACCCATGAATATCTTCATGATGTAAAATTTAAGGGAGAGCGTTATTTTACAGAACAATTTGAAGCAAACAAGAAAATATATGCTTTACCAGAGGTAAATGAGTAAAGATATCATTCATTAATTTAAATACAATAAACAAGAAAAGAGCCATTGCGAAATTTCCTTGTTATGAATAACAAAAAAGTAAGGTGTTAAAGTTACAACAGCACCTTACTTTTTTATTTATTCATCGATGGAAACTCTATTGTAATCGTAGTTCCTACCATCACTTCACTTTTTAATGTAATCTTTGCATCATGCTTCGCAACGATATGCTTTACAATCGCAAGCCCGAGCCCTGTTCCTCCAGTTTGCTTCGATCGACTTTTATCTACTCGATAAAAACGTTCGAATACACGAACAGAATGTTCTTTAGGAATTCCAATTCCAGTGTCCTCTACCGTAAGGACTACTTTATCATCTACGGAATAAGTAACTACCTTGACAGTACCACCCTTTTTATTATACCGAATTGCATTATCACAAAGATTCGTTATTAACTCTTCCATCATAATTTTATTAGCATATAGAAATACCGGATTACCAATCAGTTTTAGCTCTACCTCATGATTTTTTGCAGTTATCTTAAGAGTATCAACACAGTTTTTTGCTATCTCATATAAGTCTAACTCTTCCTTAATAATCTCCTCATCTACACTATCAAGCTCTGACAACTCGATGATATCATTGATGAGATGAAGTAACCTGGTAGCATTCTTTCGGATTTCTTTTGAAAAGCGTATGGTATCCTCAGGTGTAGCTATACCTTCTTCAATTAGCTCAGAATATCCAGTGATAGCGGTTAGCGGAGTCTTTAATTCATGTGATACATTCGCAGTAAATTCCTGACGAATTTTTTCACTGTGTTCCAAATCCTTTAACTGATTATGAATACTACTATGCTGATCCTTTATCATCGTAGCAAATGGTATTAACTCTTCATAAGGAATCTTTTCACTGAACTCCGTAATTTGCGACAATTCTTCAGCCATGTTTTCAATTGGGCGAATAATACGTTTTGTAAGATAATGAGCCACAATGGAACAAATAAATAAAAGTACTACAGCACCAACTAATAGGATTGGCAAGGCTTCATAAAATAAAGCAATCATTCCATTCGCATCTTTGGCAACTCGTAATACGTAGTCTTCCCTTATTAGTTTAGCATAATAGTAAGTATTCTTCCCTATCGTAGATACTCGGATATCTTTTCCAATGCCTTCTTCTAATGCTTCTACAATCTCTGGACGCTCTTTGTGATTTTCCATATGTATGGAATTAGCATCACTATCATATAAGACCTCTCCCTCACGATTTATGAGTGTCACTCGGAGCAAATCTTTTGATGGAACCTGGATGCCTTTCTCAAAATTTCCGTCTTCAAACAAAACTTCCATAACCTTAAGGTTTGTTTCTAAATCACTAAAGATTTGTCTCTGAAATATCATAGAGTAGACAAACATTGCAAGCATTGAGGTGACTACAATGGCAATGCCGCCTACTACACATAACTGTACCGTTATCCTTTTTTTCATACTCATAGGACTTCCTCCTATTCGTTAGTCCCCTATTTTATACCCAACGTTACGGACAGTTTTTATAATGTCACCACCAGCTCCTAACTTATGTCGTAACGTTTTTATGTGCATATCTACCGTTCTGCTTTCTCCCTCGTAATCAAAACCCCATACACGTTCCATAATTCGATCCCTGGATAAAACAATTCCTTGGTTCTCTAGAAGGTATCGAAGGAGTTCAAATTCCTTATAAGTGAGTTCACAGCTTTCACCATCTACTGTCACGCTATGTTTTTCCACATGCAAGGATACATCATGAAAGCTAAGAGCGCCTACATTTTGACCATTTCCTCCAGCACGGCGTAGTAATGCCTTTACCCTTGAAACTAATTCCATGATACCAAATGGTTTCGTAATATAATCATCAGCACCAAGATCTAATCCCTTGACCTTATCCATCTCCGTGGTTTTTGCTGTTACCATCATGATAGGAATATTTTCGGTCTTTGAATCCTTTCTTACATTAGAAAGAATACTAAGCCCATCTTCATTTGGTAGCATAACATCTAGTAAAATTAATTCTGGAATTTCTTTTTCCAAAGCCCTATATAACTCTTCTCCGGTTTCAAAAACTTCCACTTCAAATCCGCTATTCCTTAGTGCGTACCCTTCGATTTCTCGAATATTTCTATCATCTTCCACAATATAGATCAATGCTTTTACCTCCGTAGCCATTTCTTATCCCCCTACTACATTAGTTTTTGCTCGTTTATGACAAGTTGAAATTTTAAATCTAACTTTTCAGCTGCCTTCCTGCATAAAAGCATTCTTCCCATGAATATCTCAAAATAATCCATCACAGCACAAATCGAAGTATCTACCATTAATTTTAATTCAATAATGGTCTTTTCTTCATTGATCGTTGTTTCTGCTTTTTTAACAGAATAATTGACACGATCATGAATGTCAAAGCTTGCGATATCTTGATTGCGCACTCTCGTATCCCTAACATCTGTTTTATCAGCTAAGATTAAAGCAGCAGAAACTGGATTCACAGGAAATGCTGTAGACTCATCATGATTTCCTATTGCTGTAATAATTGTTGCAATATCATCTGCACTTGCTCCCATCTTATCAAGAATTCGGAATGCCATAACCGCACCGCTTTGTGCATGATCAACACGATTAATGACATTGCCAATATCATGCAGATATCCAGCAATCTGAGCTAGTTCCGCTTCACGCTCTGAGTATCCAAGTGCTAATAATATATCTCTTGCTGTAAATGCTACTTTTCTTACATGTGCAAAACTATGCTCTGTATATCCAAGTGCAATCAAAGTTTCATCAGCCTTTTTTATATACGTATTTACCGCTTCATTTTTTGATATCTTTTCAAATGTAATCACTTAAGTCCTCCATTCAGTTGCAGTGCTTGTGTCTTCCTAATGTGCTTGCATACTTTTTATTAATAGTATAACTTAAGTTTACAAATTCATTATAACATTTTAATAATTTAACACAACCTATAATCAAATCTATGAGTCCTACATATTATCTAACTCATTCGCTCTACATATTGGCCTTAACCTCAGGTAATCTCACTGTAAAAGTAGAGCCAACATTTATTTTGCTATCCAAAGTAATATTACCACCATAATAATTAACAATATGTTTTACTATGGAAAGGCCTAAACCAGTTCCATCAACTTTACGGCTTCTTCCCTTATCCACTCGGTAAAAACGTTCAAACACTCTTACTAAAGAATCTTTCGGAATTCCAATCCCTGTATCCTTCACTTCTATAAGCAAATCTCTTCCTATGGTAGTTATCGTAACATAAACCATACCATTTGGCTTATTATATTTAATTGCATTCCCAATCAGATTCAACAATAATTCTCTCAAGTGTTGCTTATTTGCTCTAACAATTACTGGCTTACATACGGTTTGCAGCTCTACTTCTTGTTTTGCAGCAATTGGCTCTAGAGTCTTTATTATATCCTGTAATAGCATTGCCATTCGGATTTCTGTTGTTTCAATCTCATAGTCTCTTGTTTCGAGTCTTGATATTAATAAAATATCATTGATGAGATTCGTCATACTCTCTGTTTCTGCTAAAATTCGTTTCATAAATTCCTCACTGGTAGCTTCATCGTTTATGAATCCGCCCAGTAATAATTCCGTATATCCACGAATCGAAGTGATTGGTGTTTTTAATTCATGTGACGCATTTGAGAAGAATTCCTGACGTACCATTCGCTCAAACTCAATCTCCTCCGTATACTTCTTAACAGAATCTGACATTTTTTGTGCTGACTGTGCAATAATATTTAACTCATCATATGGTGTACTCGGTAAGGATAACTCCGGATTCTCCTCCTTGTAATTTACCATAATATATGCAATTTGCTGTAAAGGCTTGGTGATAGTGTTTGTCAACTTATCTGCCATTACAACTGCTAATACAGCTGACACGGTAATACTAATGAAAATGGAAGGAAATAGCCAAAAAAGATATTCTGAATTGCCGGAAAACGGTATTGCAATTCTTAAGATATAATCTGATTTACTAGAAGTAACAGCGGTATAGAGCATATGCGTTTTTACAGTTGAAGAAAACCGCTTCGCATAACCAATACCATCTCTTAAGGCTATTTGTACTTCCTCACGCTCTAAATGATTCTCCAAGTTTTCAATATCCTTAGTACCCGTGTCTGCTACAACATCTCCCTTAGCATCTAGAATCGTGTAACGTGCAAGTTTTTGGTCTAGAGTAGTTGATAAAATTTTAATCTGATTCATTATCGGCTCGGTATAATCAAGCGAATTATCAAGCATGATCAGACTTAATCTCATGTCTTCCTTTGTATTCTTGTGCATAGTATAGCTTACTGTTGTATAAAATAAGATACCGTTAAACATCATAGCTCCTACCATCACTAGAATAAATCGTTTAATAATCGCTTTTCTCATAGTACCATTCCTTCACCGCTTATAAAATACGTACATTATTAAGGGAACCAGTTTCATGGAACTCTGTCCACTCACAGATATTTACGGCATGGTCCCCAATTCTCTCCATGTACTTTGCAATCATTAAAATGTCAATATAGCTATCCGCATTTTCACCACTATTTTTCATTGCTTCAATGACAGTACTTTTTACTTCATTGAATAAGTCATCGACGATATCATCTTTTTTTATGGTAACCCTTGCTGCCTCTGTATCGCAGGAAATAAATGCATCTACCGCATCATGCACCATCTCTTTTGCTACCTGCGCCATCTTAGGTATTGCTTTTACGATACTATACGTATTTTGTTTGATATTACGAAGTATTAATTCTGATATGTCTGCAGCGTGGTCTCCGATACGTTCCATATCTGTTACTACCTTAAGAGCAGTAGTCACAATTCTTAGGTCTTTTGCTACCGGTTGCTGACGAAGAATTAAAGAGAGACATCTTGATTCGATTACTCGTTCCATATCATTAATGGTACGGTCTCCTTGAATTATCTCCGTTGCTAGTGTTCCATCTTCATTTTCAAAAGCTTTGATTACTTTATCAATCGCTGATTCAATTAAAGTACCCATATCTCTTAAATTGTTATTTAATATTGTTAACTCATATTCAAAACTTACTCTTGGTGCCATATTGATTATCCTCCATTCAGGGCTATTGTGCCTACTAATTATGATATCATATTAGTACGTTATCGCAATATGTTTCATTGAAAATATTTTATTTATTCAAAATATTTTATTTATTCAAAATATTTATTCATTGGAAATACTTTTTCATTGAAAATACTTTTTCATTGAAAATACTTTTTCAATTTTACCCATATTCTTTTATCAGCCAAATCTACCTGTAATATAATCCTCTGTTCTCTTATCTGTAGGTCTAGTAAATAATGTTTCTGTTTCAGCAAATTCAACCATATCTCCAACTAAGAAAAATGCTGTGTAATCAGAAATACGTGCTGCTTGTTGCATATTATGTGTAACGATAGCAACGGTATACTTTTCTTTTAAATCACTCATTAAGTCCTCAATCTTTAATGTTGAGATTGGATCGAGTGCTGATGTTGGTTCATCCATTAATAAAATTTCTGGTTCTACTGCAAGCGCTCTAGCAATACATAGTCTTTGCTGCTGTCCGCCAGACAAACCAAGAGCAGATTTTCTTAAACGGTCTTTTACTTCATCGAACAATGCTGCTCCACGTAAGGATCTCTCAACAATTTCATCTAGTTCTGCTTTTCCTTTTATTCCATGGATTCTTGGTCCATAAGCTATATTATCATAAATACTCATAGGAAATGGATTTGGCTGCTGAAATACCATACCAACTTTTTTTCGAAGTAAGGTAGTATCTACTCGTTCTCCATAGATATCCTCACCATCAAGAAGAATCTGACCCGTAATCTTAATTCCATCCACATAATCATTCATACGGTTTAATGTCTTAAGAAATGTTGACTTACCACAACCGGAAGGACCTATAAAAGCGGTAATCGATTTCTCCTTGATATCCATATTAATTCCTTTTAGCGCATGATTAGTTCCATAATATAATTGTAAATCTCTTGTTATAATCTTATCCTTACTCACTTTATTACCTCCGATTCACGTCAAACTTACGTGCTAACACTTTTGTTAGAATATTAATACCTAAAACTATCGTTAACAAAACAGCAGCGATACCGAATGCTTGGTCATATTCTGCTTTTGTCATACTAAGGTAAAGCTGAATGGTTAATGTACCACCTGGCCCAGTTACCTTCGTAAATAACCCTTCCCCATATTCACCAAGTTTCGGTAATAAGTATCCACTACCTGCGGTAAATAAAAGAGCTGCGGACTCTCCGACAATTCTTCCTGTGGCAAGAATGATACCAGTAATAATCCCTGGCATTGCAGATGGTAATAGGATTGTTCTAATCATATGCCATTTTGTTGATCCCATACCAAGAGCACCATCACGATAGCTTTTTGGAACCGTCTTTAATGCTTCTTGAGTATTTCTTGTAATAAGAGGAAGCACCATTAAACTTAAGGTTAGGGCTCCTGTTAATAAGGAATAAGATAATCCAAGAGTAGTTCCAAAAAATACCATTCCGAATAAACCAAAGATAATGGATGGGATACCACTTAATGTCTCCGTAGTAAATTCAATTAATCGAACCACTTTTCCAGGCTTTGCGTATTCATTCAGATAAATCGCTGCACCGATACCAATAGGTGTTACTAATAATAAGGTTAAAATGACAATGTACAAAGTATTAATAATATTTCCTGCGATACCGAAGGTTCCTTTTATGGCACTTGGTGCAGTCGTAAGAAACTCCCAGTTAACGCTTTTGATTCCTCGAAAGAAAACATATGCTACAATACCAACAAACAATGCAATGGCGATTCCTGCGCAGAGGAGGGTAAAACCGATTAGAATCGTATCTTTTGATTTTCTTCTTTTCTCACAAATACTAGTTGTTCTATCCATTTTAGTTAAGTTGAAAGAATATCCTATCTTTCAACCTTTCCTCCCTTCTTAAGAATTCTATTTAAGGAAAGGTTTATAATCATGATAAACACGAATAATACCAAGCCGATTGTAAAGAGGACTTGACGATGAGTTCCTTGAGAATAGGACATCTCACTAACAATCGCTGTTGTTAAGAAACGTACCGAATTAAATGGAAGTGGAATATTTACAACACTACCACTTACTAAACTTATCGCCATCGCTTCACCAATCGCACGTCCGATACCTAAAATAATCGCTGTTACGATACCAGACTTAGCTGCAGGAAGTAATACTCTTGTTATTGTTTGCATTTTAGTAGCTCCTACTGCTAAGGAAGCATTTTTTAAAGAAGCTGGGACAGCACGTAGTGCAGAAGAACTAATGCTAATTACGGTTGGTAATATCATGATTGCTAATACTAAAACCGCAGATATTAAGTTGGAGCCACCAGTGTACACATGTGCTTTTGAATCTCTGAATATATGCAGTTCTAATTGGTACATGAGAGGATTTAAAATTAGTAAACCAAGTAAACCATAGACTACGGACGGAATTCCTGCTAGTAATTCTACCGCTGGAGTTATGATTGCTGCTACTTTTTTACTAGCGATTTCAGTTAAAAACACTGCGGTACCTACGCCAATTGGCACACCAATTAAAATCGCTGCAAGCGTACCAATGATGGAAGTTAAAATTACATAGGCGATACCAAAGCTAGGTTCTGCTGCTGTAGGTTTCCATACGGTACCAAACAGAATTTCTTTTAAACCTACCTTAAATATTGCTGGTACACCATTAATAATCATGTAGAGTGAAATTGATGCTACTGCAAGGACAGCAGCAAAAGCGCAAGTAATAAAAATACCATGCGCTACTTTTTCTACTCTATCAGTAGCTTTTTGATACATCCCGCCATGTATCGAACTACTTACTGGCATTGCTTTATCATCTTTCTTTTCTTTCATACACTGCTTTCCTCTTTCTATAGCTTTCTAAACCTAAGTACTTGGTTGCATAGGATGTACTCTCCTATGCAACCATTGAATTTCTTATTGTTTCTTCTTTTATTTCTTTTTATTTCTTTTTGTATTTCTTCTTATATTTCTTCTTAATATTTTCTTCTTATTATTTTCTTCCTATTATTTTCTTCCTAATTATCTTCTTAATTTTCTTCTATAAGTTTTTTCATACTTTATCTTCTTATTCTCTTCTTAATCTATGGAAATTAAACCTACCGCTTCAATGATTGCTTTTCCATCTTCTGAATACATATAATCGAAGAAAGCTTGAACTAATTCACTTTGTTCACTGATTGCACCTTTCGTTGCCATAACAAATGGTCTGCTTAAGAAGTAATCACCAGCTTTGATATTCTCTGCTGTAGGAGCTACACCATCTAAAGAAGCAGCATTTACACTATCATCAACAACATCAAGTGATACATATCCGATTGCACCAGGTATGGAAGCAACCTTTGCCATAACAGCTCCTGTATTATCTAACTCGTTTGCATATGCACACTGATCTTCAATTTTCAAGATTTCTTCAAAAGCTCCTCTTGTACCTGAACCAGCTTCTCTACCGATAACAACAATTGGTTGATTACTGCCACCTAAATCACTCCAATTACGGATAGTACCTGTATAGATACCAATTAAATCGTCCTTAGTTAAGTTTGTTACTGTATTCGCTTTATCAAGTACTACAGCAATACCATCGATTGCTACAATATTTTCAACTGCTCCGGCTTCTTTCTCCGCATCTTTCAAATTTCTAGAAGAATTACCGATGTCCGCGGTTCCTTTTAAAACTGCCTCGATACCTGCACCAGAACCAACGAATTCAGGTGTTACTATTACACCACCATTTTTACTCATAAAATCTTCTGCTACTGCTCTGCTTAACTTCTCCATAGAGGTAGAGCCTACTAACATAATAGATCCGCTTAATTTTTTGTTTCCTTGCTTGTTATCTTCTGCTTTTGTAGGTTCGTTTGTTGCACCTTGATTATTTGAATTTGAATTATTTAAATCCTTATTATTATCGCTTTTACTACAACCGGTAAGTACTCCTCCGATTAATGCTACGCAACATGCCACAATTGCTGCTTTCTTCATAAATTTTCTCATCATCATACATAATCTCCTTTTTTCATGGCTTTTATTTTTTTTCTATCCTGTTTACAGTTTTAATTTATCACACATAAATTATACAAACAATCATAGTACTGTATAAGTTGTGTGAAATCTATGTAAAATTACAGAATATTATTTTTTATAAAAATCATAAAAATAAGTAGTATATAGTGTCTTATCCACTATTTCATTACATAGCAATTACTTATAGATAAGAAGAAGCTTGCTTCGTGGACTTTTCTTTACCAGGGATAAAAAAACGGGATACCCCAGATATTAAGGCTTTTCCCTTAATACATTTGGTATCCCGTTTCTATATTACAATATTAAAAAAATCCTTTATAGTTAGCACTACGAACAGATACACTCTTCAAACGCTTCGGTTTTCATTGGTCTTCCGAAATAATAACCTTGCACCATATCACACTGTATCCGTTCTAGAAAATCGACCTGTTCTTTTGTTTCAACTCCTTCACAAAGGACAGTCATATTCATTAACTTCGCCATTCTTATGATACTTTTAATTACTACTTCCTCTTTTTTTGAAATTATATTATCAGTCAGGAAATCCTTGTCCAACTTTAAAATATCAAACTCCAGATTCATTAATAGATTTAAAGAAGAATATCCTGAGCCGAAATCATCCATCGATACCTTAAATCCATAATTCTTCAATTCAATTAACGTTTCTTTGGCTTGCTCTGAATTTTCTAAAAAGATATTCTCTGTCAGTTCAAATTCAAGATATTCTGGAGCTATTCGATGTTGCTCAACTAAGCGAATTACTTTTTTCGCAAAATTATCTTGCTTTAAATGCGCTCTTGAAACATTCACCGAGATGGGAACAACCTCTTTTCCATGACTAATTCTATGTAACAAATATTCACATACTTTATCGTAGACATAAAAGTCTAACTTTGTAATGAAACCATTCTGCTCAAAGATTGGTACAAATTCATTTGGATATACTACGGTTCCGTCTTGACGTGACCAACGAACCAACGCTTCCGCCCCAACCGTTTTTTTAGTTTTCAAATCGATCTTCGGTTGTAATTCAAAATAAAACTCATCATTCTTTAAAGCTTCCTCTGCAATACTTGTAATCCGATAGTATTTTTTTCGTTCTGCTTCCATGTCTTTATTAAAGATAACACAAATTGTTCGATTGTATTTCGCTATTTTTCTGGCTTGATTCGCATTATCAATATAGGTTTGAATATCTAAATTCTTGTTATCAATCAAAACGACTCCCGAAACAATATGAATTGAGGATTCCGGATAAATACTTTGTATCTTTTTTTGAAAGCTATAGTTTATCATCTGTATTTCCTGAATTAATTTTCGCTCGACTAACGGCTCTTTCAGAACAGTCATTCCAATAAAATAATCTGAAAAGATGCGGCAACCAATAATGTAACTTGAGCTGAGTGACAGAAAATGTTGTTTAAATAAACGTAATACTTCATCTCCTGCAGCATATCCGTAAGTTTCATTAAAGTACTTAAAGTTAGTAATATCTGCATAAAACATTATGTATTGATTATTGGAATCATTTTTATAAATTAACTCCGCTTGCTCTAAAAAGGAATCGTACTTCATTAGCCCTGTTACTGGATCGAATAAAGTAACTTGCTCAATGCGTTTTTGTGCCTCTTGATTAGCTCTACATACTAGAAAAAAGTTTTCAAGAATTCGTTTCGTCTGTAAAAAAGCACTAAGCTCCTCTTCAGAGAAACTTTCTATCTTATTCCTTGTTTCAAAATTTATGAATCCAATAAATTTATTATTTTGTTTCAGAGCACATAATATCATGTTATCCGCTTTGTTTTGCTTCATAGTAGATATCATTTTCTTTGCTTCTTTCATTTCTTTGAGTTCTTCATAAGTAAATATCTCCTCTGATTGGTCAATACGTTCTAAAAAAATATTTTTCTGTTCTTCAGAAAAGGTAATGACATGATTCCGTATTGGCTCAATCTCAGATGTATACCATTCATATGTTGCCATAAAGCATGGCAAATTTCGTTGCTTTTCTAACACAGTAATATGACTTAATGAAAATTTTTCCCCAACCTTTTTTAAAAGAAGGGAAATGGCTTCCGATACATCATTTACTCTGCTTACAATGTCCAAGGCATAGCTCGATAATTCTAAGGTAAACTGCGTTCCTAACACTTCCTTGTTATAGGTCATTTGTTCCTCCTTTTTAAGTCATGCACCTACCATATTATTATAAGTAATTGCTCTTGTTACCCACTTATTTCTAATACATTCCCCTTGATATGCTATTTTAATATCTTTAGCTTAGCATATCTTATTGTATTTCGTCGAATACTATAAAATTATAACACAATTAGAAAATTCTAACAAGTTGGAAGGAAAATTTTTTCATAATTTTTCATAATTCGCTAGAAAGAATATTTTTTCATAATTCGTTAAAATCCACCCATAACGGACGCATGAAAAGAGGCTCCCAAATATCTTGGGAACCCCTAATTCATTATAAGGAAAATGTTTACAAGGTGTACTTTTCTTGTTCAATGAAAGATATTGAAATAGCTAATAATGCTAAGCTAATTGTTATAGCCTAAGAATAACTATAGTAATTTAAAGAATTATAATGTCATAAATCTTAGTAGAATCTTCTCCAAGGTCCCTGTTGCTTTTGACATACGCAAACCTTTGAACATGGTTTTAAACATACATCACATACATCATTGAGCGAGAAGAACTCATCTAAAGTCATGTCAAAACAGTCAAGAATATCTCCAAGTGTTTCGCATTCTTTTACCGTATACATCATAGTATTCCTTCTTCTCGGAGCTTCGCAAACAGGCTTTTCTGGGCACGCTGGGCAGGTTGGTACTTCTTCATATTCTGGTTCTACTGGGCAGACTGGAGCTACTTCACATTCTGGTTCTACTGGACAAATTGGAACTTCACACTCTGGGCACGTTGGACACTCTGGGCACGTTGGGCACGTTGGGCATACTGGGCACGTTGGACAGACTGGACAAGTTGGACAGACTGGTGCAACCTCTGGTCTCTCAGGTATAATTGGTATTATAACAATATTGTTATTGTTAGTATTCTCTTCCTTGATAATTGGGAAAATAGGGCGAAGAGGAGGTCTTTGTGGTCTTTCAGGTCTTGGAGCCGGAGGTACCGGTTGTGGTGCTGGTTGCACCGGTGGAATGATTGGTCTTGGAGGTACTGGAGTAGGAATCGGAGGTGGTATCACCGGTGGTGCTGGTGGTGCTGGGGATACTGGTGGTAACGGCTGCACCGGTGGCATTACTGGTGGTATTGGTGCTATAGGTGGAGTTGGTCTCACTGGTGGCACTGGTCTCACTGGTGGTGCTGGTGGCACTGGAACCTCTTCAGGAATTCTAGGGATACAAATTTCCTGACCAACCTGTAAATTATAAACATCAATATTAGGGTTTGCACGCATAATGAGAGCTAGCGGAACTTTAAATTCTAAGCTTAACTTATAAAGCGTATCGCCAGGTTGTATCGTATATAACATACCATCTTCACATGGTGGTGCTGGAGGCATCACTGGTGGTATTGGTTTTGGTAGTACAGGTTTTGGTGGTGCTGGTTTAGGTGGTACTGGCTTTGGTGGTGCTGGCTTTGGTGGTGCTGGCTTTGGTGGTGCTGGTCTCGATGGTGCTGGCTTCGATGGTACCGGTCTTGGTTGTACCGGTGCTACTGGAGGCATTACTGGTGGTACTGGTTTAACTGGCGGTACCGAAGGTTTAACTGGAGCTGAAGCACCTGGAATACATACACGCTGTCCAATTTGAAGGTTATATGCGTCTACATATGGATTTGCACGAATAATCGCATCCATCGAAACATTATATTGCAAACTTAACTTATAAAATGTGTCACCAGGCCTAATCTCATGAAACATACCTTCACATGTAGCTGGCTTCTCCGGGGCTCTACTTGGCGTTGATGACTTTGGGATGGCAGGCATAGGAGTAACACGTTTTCCAGATGAAGAATACGCCAACGATGCTGATGGATCAGTAAAAGACTGCGACGTTGACATTGGTGTCGTTGGTACCATCGGGTTTGTTGGCGTTGGTGTTCTTGGTGTCATCGGTGTTGTTGGGGTTGTTGGTGTCATCGGGTTTGTTGGCGTTGGTGTTCTTGGTGTCATCGGTGTTGTTGGCGTTGGAGCTGCCGGCGATGGTGTTCCAGTGTTTGCATTAGGAACACAGATATACTCCCCGATCTGAAGATTGTGTGCATCCACATATGGATTAGCATGAATGATATCTTCCAGTGGAACCTTATAATATCCACTTAATTTGTATAACGTATCACCGGACTTAATCGTGTGAATAATTCCATTGCATGATTTTTGATCCATAGCAGTCCTTGATAGAAATAGTATCATGATAATATATGAAATAAAGTTCTATTATGTGATGATATGTAGTCACATTCTTATATTTTTGTCAAGTTAGAAAATAGCAAAGATTTCGTTATAATTTTGTTAACTTTTATAAAATAAGGATTATTCGGTTGAACTAAAGTTCTGTGTGTCGTATAATAGGTAATTGGTATATTGTGATTATCACCAAATTATGGCTAATTATGTAAAAATCATTGATAGCTTATCTATGGTTTTAGAACGAGAGGTTTATTATGTTAAAATCCAACTATTCCTTAGGAATCGATATCGGTTCCACGACGGTAAAAATCGCAATTTTAGACATCAACAATCAAATGGTATTTTCTGATTATGAGCGTCATTTTGCCAACATACAAGGTACTCTAGCAGACTTAATAACTCGTGCGAAATCTGCACTTGGCGATCTTACAGTTGCACCTGTAATAACCGGTTCCGGCGGATTGGCGATTTCAAAGCATCTTAATGTACCTTTTGTACAAGAAGTTGTTGCAGTAGCAACCTCTTTGAAAGATTATGCACCACAGACAGATGTTGCTATTGAACTCGGTGGAGAAGATGCCAAAATAATCTACTTTACAAATGGTATCGAACAACGAATGAATGGTATCTGTGCCGGAGGAACTGGTTCCTTTATCGATCAAATGGCTACTCTATTAAAAACAGATGCAGCCGGTTTAAATGAATATGCAAAAAACTATCAGGCGATTTACCCTATTGCAGCTCGCTGTGGTGTATTTGCAAAATCAGATATTCAGCCTTTAATTAACGAAGGCGCGACAAAGCCTGATCTTGCAGCTTCGATTTTTCAAGCTGTAGTGAATCAAACGATTAGCGGTCTTGCTTGCGGTAAGCCAATTCGTGGTAATGTAGCGTTCCTTGGTGGACCTTTGCATTTCTTATCTGAACTAAAAAATGCTTTTGTTCGTACACTTAATTTAACGAAAGAACAGACAATTGCACCAGAACATTCCCATTTGTTTGCTGCAACCGGCTCTGCAATGAATCATAATCCAGAAGTAACCACTTCACTTCAAACATTAATTAATCATTTAACAACAGGAATCTCTTTAGATTTTGAAGTTCATCGAATGGATCCACTGTTTGATAATGAAGAAGCTTATGAGATGTTCTTACATAGACACAACACTCATACTGTAAAAAAAGGTGATTTATCCACCTATCAGGGTAATTGTTATCTTGGAATCGACGCTGGTTCCACCACAACGAAGGTTGCCCTTGTTGGTGAAGATGGTTCCCTATTATATTCTTTCTATAGTAATAATAACGGTAGCCCTTTAAAGACTACCATAAAAGCGATTAAAGAGATCTATACATTATTACCTGAGAATGCTAACATTGTCCGGAGCTGTTCTACTGGCTACGGAGAAGCTCTAATAAAATCTGCTTTAATGCTCGATGAAGGTGAAGTTGAGACCGTAGCACACTATTACGCTGCTGCCTTCTTTGATCCTAAGGTAGACTGTATCCTAGACATAGGTGGTCAGGATATGAAATGTATTAAAATTAAAAGTGGTACCGTAGATAGCGTACAACTAAACGAAGCTTGTTCTTCTGGTTGTGGTTCTTTCATTGAAACCTTTGCAAAGTCCTTAAATTATGAAGTTGCGGATTTTGCTAAGATTGCTTTATTTGCAAAAAACCCAATTGATCTTGGCTCCCGTTGTACAGTTTTTATGAATTCTAAAGTTAAGCAAGCTCAAAAAGAGGGTGCAACCGTTGCTGACATCAGTGCAGGTCTCGCCTATTCTGTCATTAAAAACGCGCTTTATAAGGTTATTAAAATAGCAGATCCAAAAGATCTTGGTTCTCATATTGTAGTTCAAGGTGGTACCTTCTATAATGATGCAGTTTTAAGAAGTTTTGAGCTAACCTCTGGTTGTACAGCAATACGCCCAGATATTGCAGGTATCATGGGTGCCTTCGGTGCAGCACTTATCGCTAGGGAGCATTACAGTCAGGAAGAAACCACGATGCTTCCAATCGAGCGTATTAACGAACTTAAATTTGATTCAAGTATGGCTCGTTGTAAAGGATGTACAAACAGCTGTCTGCTCACAATTAATAAGTTTACAGGTGGAAGACAATTTATTTCTGGTAACCGTTGTGAAAAAGGTGTCGGGAAAGAAAAGAATAAGGATAATATTCCAAATCTTTATGAATATAAACTCCACCGCTATATGGATTATGAACCACTTGCGAAAGACCTCGCTCCTCGTGGTGTAGTAGGTATTCCTCGTGTTTTAAATATGTATGAAAACTATCCATTCTGGTTTACCTTCTTTACCAAGCTGGGATATCGAGTAGAACTCTCTCCAGATTCTACAAGAAAGATATATGAGCTTGGTATTGAATCGATTCCAAGTGAATCCGAGTGTTATCCAGCAAAAATCGTACATGGACACATTATGTGGTTAATTAAACAGGGAATCCCTTATATTTTCTATCCTTGTGTACCTTATGAAAGAAAAGAGATTCCTGATGCTGGTAACCATTATAATTGCCCTATTGTAACTTCTTACGGTGAGAATATAAAGAACAATATGGAGGAAATAAAATCCGAAAATATTTGTTATCAAAATCCATTCCTCTCTTTTGAGAATAAAGAGATACTAACGAATCGTTTGGTGGAATACCTACTTGCAGAGCAACGAATGGCCTCTCAGTCTGCCTTCGATTATACAAGTGAGTTAGCATGTACGAATAACTTTTCCAATAGTAAAATTACAGAAACAGAGATACGAGCTGCTGCTTCCCTTGCTTGGGCTGAATTAGAAGAAGCTAGAGAAGATATGAAAAAACAAGGCGAGCAAACGATGGAGTATTTAAGAAAAACTGGACGCATGGGTATCGTTCTTGCTGGACGTCCTTATCATGTTGATCCAGAGATAAATCATGGTATTCCAGAATTAATTAACTCGTATGGAGTTGCGGTACTTACAGAAGATAGTATATCTCATCTTGGTACTGTTGAAAGGCCAATGATTGTTGTAGATCAATGGATGTATCATAGCCGTTTATATACTGCTACCTCGTATGTCAGAACTCAGCCAAATCTACAACTAATACAATTAAACTCCTTTGGATGCGGACTTGACGCGGTTACTACTGACGGTGTAAGTGATATCCTAGCAACCGCAGGAAAGATCTATACGGTACTAAAAATTGATGAAGTCAATAATTTAGGTGCCGCAAGAATTAGAATTAGGTCACTCCTCTCAGCAGTAAGTGATCGTAATCGAAAGCACATTGAAACGAAAGTAGAATCTCCTGCTTATCACCGTGTCGTGTTCACAAAAGAAATGCGGAAAGATTATACGCTATTGGCTCCACAGATGTCTCCAATTCATTTTGATTTCCTTGAGCCTGCCTTTAACTCCTGTGGATATCACCTTGAAGTATTAAATAATGACAACAAGGCTGCGGTTGACGCTGGACTTAAGTACGTAAATAATGATGCTTGCTACCCATCCTTAATGGTTGTAGGCCAGATTATGGATGCTCTTCTTTCTGGAAAATACGATCCAAATAAGGTTGCTGTAATGATTACTCAAACAGGCGGCGGTTGCCGTGCAACCAATTACATCGGATTTATTCGAAGAGCGTTAAAGAAAGCCGGTTTTGAGCAGATACCTGTTGTATCCATTAGTACTTCAGGAATAGAGAAGAATCCAGGCTTTGAGATTAATTACGATATGATAGTACGCGCAGTACAAGCACTTGTTTACGGAGATATCTTTATGAAAGTAGTCTATCGTACCAGACCATATGAACAAGTTCCTGGATCCGCGAATGCGTTACATGCTCATTGGAAGGATATCTGTGCAAAATCTGTTCAGAATGGTAAATGGAAAGAATTCCGCAAAAACTGTCGTGGAATCATCGAAGCATTTGATACACTTCCACTCGATGAAAGCATCAAGAAACCGAGAGTTGGTATTGTTGGTGAAATCTTAGTTAAGTTCCTTCCAGCTGCAAACAACTACTTGGTTGATTTGTTAGAGGCAGAAGGTGCAGAAGCTGTTATGCCTGAGATGGTCGATTTCTTCTTATACTGTTCTTATGATGCAAACTTTAAGGCTCAATACCTAGGTAAAAAGAAAATAGATGCTTTTTACAATAACATGATTATCCGTTTTCTTGAGTTCGCCAGAAAAGAAGCAAGAAAAGCATTTAAGGAAAGTAAGCGTTTCAACCCTCCAAAATACATTAATGAACTAGCAGACCTTGCTGAACCGATTGTATCGATAGGTAACCAGACTGGTGAAGGTTGGTTCTTAACCAGTGAAATGGTCGAGTTAATAAACTCTGGTGTTCCAAATATTGTTTGTGCACAACCATTTGCCTGCCTACCTAACCATATTGTTGGTAAGGGTGTAATTAAGGAGCTTAGACATCGTTATCCAGACTCAAATATCGTTGCCGTTGACTATGATCCGGGGGCAAGCGAAGTAAATCAATTAAATCGAATCAAACTTATGTTAGCAACCGCTGTAAAAAATCTAAAATAGAAAATGTTTGAAAGAACAAAGTTCTTTCAAACAGAAGTTACTACCTGTGTAATCCTCGGCACAAACTTCCAGGCACAAACTTCCAGCCTACTACTAAACAGGCATGTTTTCAAGTGTAAAAATCATTTTTCACACTGCGCAAAGAACGTGCGCAAGAATGGAGATTATCATGTATTCACTCATGCTTGCTATCCAGATCATAGCTCTCTTAACCAACTTCACGGTAATCCTTGTGTTGTTGGTTAAGAAACCATTTAGGGGACAGGCTATCTTTTTAGCTTTGTGCGCAGCTGTGCTGGTTCAATGCTTTGGCTATACTCTTGAGATTACAAGTACTACTTTGGATTCTGCAATGATGTCTATCAAAATCCAATACCTTGGAAGTGCTTATGTGAATATTTTATTTTTATCCTTCTTATTTGACTATTGTAAACTGAAAAAGAGTAGATTGTTATTCTGTCTACTCTTTTTGATTAATACACTTATTCTAATTGCAGTAGTTACATGTGAATATCATCCCTATTACTACACTGACGTTCAATTCGTTCAAGAAGGCTCTTTCCCTCATGTTATCTTTACTAAGGGAATTCTTTATCATTTATTTAAATCAGAAGTTTTACTTATCAATTTTATGATATTATTTATTGTGATTTCTCACTACTTCAGACAAGGAAAAGAAAGAAGAAGGCAGGAACTAAATTTCGTTGGTGCTTGTTTGTTCCCAAGTGTTACTTGCGCTTCCTATTTTATGAGTTTTTTTAAGGAATATGATCCTTCTTCCGCAAGTTTTGTTATATCCGGTTTGTTAGTATTAATTGCAATTTATCGCCATCAGTTATTTGATATCATACATACTGCAAGAGACAGTGTTATTGAAGTTATGGATGAGGCATTGGTTGTTGTCGATGCTGATTTTCATCTACTAGACTTTAATCCTGCTGCTAAGAAATTATTTCCCGAATTAAAGATAGAGGTATTAAATAGTCCCCTAAACAAGCTATCCAATGAACTGGACTGTTTATTCCATCAAAACCAGATTTATGAGTTTCAAAAAGAAAATCGAACCTATAACGCTCATCTTAATAAGATTTATTATAACGATGATATTGTTGGGCATTCTGCATGGATTTTCGATATTACAGAAAGTAATAACTATATGAAAAATCTCATTGAGATGAGAGAACAAGCAGAAAAAGCGAATTCTGCCAAGAGTATTTTCTTAGCCCATATGTCTCACGAAATTCGTACTCCATTAAATGCCATTATTGGTCTTACTGACATTCTTCTTCATAAGGATACCGATTTTGAATTACATAACGATATTCTTAATATAAAGCATGCCGGTGGAACACTTCTTAGTCTGATTAATGATGTTCTTGATTTGACTAAGATAGAATCCGGTAAACTAACCTTAGTCGATGAACCATATAAGCTAACTAGCGTTGTACATGAAGTAATCAATATTATTGGAGTAAAATTAATGTCAAAGCCAGTTTCTCTACAAGTATCGATTTCTGATCAGATACCAAAGTATTTCTATGGGGATGAGCTGCGACTTCGTCAAGTTCTCATTAATCTTATGAATAATGCTGTAAAATTTACGGAAAGGGGAACTATTTCCCTCCAAGTAGAACTAAGTAGCTTTGATCTTGATACTCAAACTGCACAACTTATATTCCACGTAAGAGATACTGGATTAGGGATTGCAAAAGATGATCAAAAACGAATTTTTCATAGTTTTGAACAAGGCTCTGTAGGTAGTGATGTCTTGGTAGAAGGTTCTGGCCTCGGTTTAACCATTTGTAAGAGAATTATCGAATCTGCTGGAGGAGCAATAAAGGTTAAATCCGAACTTGGAGTAGGTAGTGATTTTTCATTCACCTTACCTCAAAAAGTGTATTCACAAGATCAACTAAATTCCTCATCTACCTTAAAACCAGGAGCAATTTATAAGATAACACCACCATTTACAGCTCCTAATGTTAAAGCCCTTGTTGTCGATGATAATCGTTTAAATTTAAAAGTGGCTAGTGGTCTGCTAAAACTTTTTGATATCTCCGTAACCGTCGCATTAAGTGGTGCAGAGTGTCTGAAACTTATTCAGAAAGAGACCTATCAAATTATTTTTCTTGATCATATGATGCCACAAATGGATGGTTTGGAAACACTTAGAGAAATTCGCTCTTTGTCATCCGTGTATTATCAAACTGTCCCTGTTATTGCTTTAACTGCAAATGCTATTTCTGGTAATAAAGAGATGTTCCTTACTAGTGGATTTAATGATTACTTAAGTAAACCAATAGCAATCAGTCACTTAGAAGCTCTGTTAAAACGATGGTTACCATCCTCCCTAGTAAAATTACAAGGTTCTAAGATAAGTGAACCACTTTATCAAGAGGTGGCAGATTTTGATAATATTGATTACCAAAGTGGTTTAGTCAACTGTGCAAATCAAACAGACGTTTATTTGGCTGCTGTAAAACAGTTTCTGCATGATGCAGGGACTACAACAGAACAATTGGCAAATGCAAAAGACGTAGGAGATGCCCTACTCTTTACCACCGTAGTTCATGGTTTAAAATCAGCTGCAAAAACATTGGGTGCAATTGAACTTTCCCGAATATCACTTAAATTAGAAGAGTCTGGACACAAACAATGTTTTGATGAGATTGAAGAACTCTATCCGTCTTTTAAAGCGGAATATCAAAATGCGATATCTTCTTTTACTAATTTTATAAAAGAATATTCATAATAATATACTAAGTCCAATTGATTATGATTACGAAAGTGTTCTACTGCACTTTTATACGATTTTAACGTTAAATACCCCTCTGTACTTAAACAACTGGTACAGAGGGGTATTCCTATCTAAAATTAAATATTTTCTATTTGCCAATCGATTGGTTCCAACCCATTTGCATTAAAAAATTCATTCGTCTGACTAAAGTGTTTACTTCCAAAAAATCCACGATAAGAAGACAGTGGACTTGGGTGTGGTGCCTTTAAAATGAGATGTTTCGGATTTGTTAGCATCGGTATCTTACTTTGTGCTGGTTTTCCCCACAGAAGATATACAATAGGTCGATCTTGTTGATTAACGGCTTGAATAATAGCATTCGTAAACTGCTCCCATCCTCTTCCCTGATGAGAATTTGCTTGATGTGCTCTTACTGTTAATACTGTATTTAATAATAAAACACCTTGATCTGCCCACTTTTTAAGATATCCATTGTTTGGTATAAAACATCCTAAATCTGATTGTAGTTCTTTATAAATATTCTGTAAGGAAGGAGGAATATCCTTTTGTTCCGGTAATACAGAAAAACTAAGCCCATGGGCCTGATTGACATTATGATATGGATCCTGGCCCAGTATCAGTACTTTAACCTTACTTAATGGAGTAAAATGGAAAGCATTAAAAATATTCTCTGCTAAGGGATAAATTGTAGTTTGGCTATACTCTTCTTTCACAAAATCGTATAGTTGTTTGTAATATGGTTTATGAAACTCCTCCCCAATAGAGTCTAACCAATCGTTTTGTATCATTGACATTCTAACAGCTCCTGTCTTCTAATCTTACGCTCACTTCTTTCATTCTTAGGTATTCTTTTAGATCATTAATTTCTAGTTCCTTATAATGAAACAAAGATGCAGCTAAAACAGCATCCGCTTTTCCTCTTGTTAAAGCTTCATAAAAATGTTCCTTTGTTCCAGCTCCACCAGATGCAATTACCGGAATTGATACATTTTCTGATATCTGTTTTGTCAATTCTAAGTCGTATCCATTCTTTGTTCCATCACAATCCATGCTCGTTAGTAGGATTTCTCCAGCACCAAGTTCATTTGCTTTCATGGCCCATTCTACAGCATCGATACCCATATCTATTCTACCACCATTTTTGTAAATATTCCACCCACTATTATCTGGTCTACACTTTGCATCAATGGCTACAACCACACATTGGCTGCCAAATTTATCTGCTGCCTCACTAATTAAGGTTGGATTCATAATAGCTGCAGTATTCACTGCTATCTTATCAGCTCCCTCGCGTAAAATCAGCTTAAAATCTTCTATGGAGCGAATACCTCCACCCACTGTGAAAGGAATAAATACTGTTTCGGCAACTTTACGTACCATATCTAACTTAATTGTTCTTGCATCAGAAGAAGCTGTAATATCTAAAAATACCAATTCGTCTGCTCCTGCTTGGCCGTATTCTGCACCGACTAAAACAGGATCACCAGCATCCCTAAGATTAAGAAAATTAGTTCCTTTAACAACTCGACCATTATGAACATCTAGACACGGTATAATTCTCTTTGTATGCATTGCATTTCCTACCTTTCTTCTAAGCTTGCAAAATTCTTTAGAATCTTTAAGCCAATCTCACCACTTTTTTCTGGATGAAATTGGCATGCATATATATTATTCTTTTCTACAGAAGCATCAATTAGAGTTCCATACTCTGTAGTAGCAGCAACTATACTTCTATCTTCTGATTTTAAATAATAAGAGTGAACAAAATAAACATATGGAGTTCCTGTGATATCTTGATATAAAGAATCTCCCTGTGTGATATTTAAATTATTCCATCCAATATGAGGTATCTTAAGTCCTCCCCCTTCTGGAATACGAATAATCTTACCAGGTAAAAGACCAAGTCCTTCAATCCCTTCACTCTCCTCACTACCTTCAAACATTAACTGTTGCCCAAGACATATTCCCAGTAAAGGTTTCCCACAATCAGCTACTTCCTTAATCGTATTGATTAGATGATAACTATGCAGTTTTTGCATAGCATCTCCAAAAGCACCTACTCCAGGTAGTATTACCTTTCCTGAGTTCATAATCTCATCGTGATCTCTTGTTATAACAACCTCTTCTCCTATAAACTGAAGAGCCTTTTGAACACTTCTTAAATTTCCTGCATCATAATCAATGATTGCTATCATTGTGTCACATCCTTTTTTATTTTATAAACGACATTCTGACGGATATCGTAGGTACTGAACAAAATACATCATTATTTTTCTTTTTTATATCATAATTGAAAATAAAGATTATTTCAAGATAATTCGGTAAAGTGGTAGTGAAGTAAATTTGATTTTTTAAAGAATATCCTGCATTTCGTATCCAGCGGGCTCCAAAGGAACCTCACCTCAATGACACAGAGCCATATTAATATAACTTTTTATCAAGCCATAGTGCATAATTGACAGCTATCATATCCAAGGACTTTACATAGAATCATACAAAAAAACAGTAACCTATTCTTTTAGAATCTGGTTACTGTTCTTGTTATACTCGTAATTCGCATGTCAGTTATGCTCACAAAACGCTACTTCCTTGATTGGTTTAATTAGAAATTGTAAATTACTTTTCAGATTTTCTAACTAATTTATTATCAAGCTTTTCAAATATGACATTATAGACTGCCATACTATAATCTAATTGTGTAGGACTATTAATAATATTATATGCTTCATCAACGGATAGATAAAATTTACTACTTAATTCGCTTATGATTCGATCTCGAACATAATCTAAATCAGTTTGTATATCAAGTTTTGTTGCTAAATCATAATATTTATCGTAACGCTCTAATCCTTTTAGTAAAGAATCCAAGGCTTGTGGATACATATCAATTGCAGAATAATTATTATAAGAGTTTAACTGCTTATTCACAAACATAACCGTCATTATCTTATCATAAATTTCAATATCTGCATCTCTAATATCTAATCCATACACTTGATTATAAGCTTCATTATAACGTTGCATATCGAAATTCTTTGTAGCATTTTGAATATTTACAACATAGGTATAAACATTCGTTCCTATGACCACAAATAAGGCAATACTTGCAAATAAAGCAAATACGAAAGATGCACCAATTCGATTAATTCTACCTTCATTTTCATCAATCTCATCAATTAACTCTTGTACTTCTTTAGAGAGTCGTTCTTTTTCTTCTTTCTTAACTTTCGCCTTCTCTACCTTAGCTTGTTTTGCTTTTATTGAATCATCCTTAGCCTTCTTTTTCGCTGCTAACTTATCTGCATCTTTCTTTGCCTTAGTAGCCTTTTTTTCTTTTTCTAATTCTTGGGCTTTTGCATCTTTTTCCTTAGCATCATTTATGATATCTTGCTTTAATTGCTCCTTTTCTTCTTCAGAGTATTCCTCTTTTACGTTTCCGAAAGCACGAGCAAATAGATTCTTCTTTTTCCTACTATTTTTTACTTTTTCAGACTTTTTACTTTTCTTTGATTTAACTTCAAGATTCTCTATCTCTTTTGGTTGGACGTCATCCTGATTAGGCATATCTGGTATTAATTTAAGTAACTCTTCATCAATACCTACGTCTTCTAAATCAGAAATCCCACCAAGGGCATCTTGATAGATTCCACCGATGTCATTTACCGATGAATTTAACAAATCATCTGATTCACTGTATAGACTTAACATCGGGTCTACCTTAGATTCTTCATCGTCCATGAAATCATCAATGGAAAGTACATCTGAAGCATAATCCTCTTGACTATTGTCTTCCGGTGTTCTATTTATTTCATTTAATAAATCAAGTATATCTTGATTTCCATCAAAATCAGGCGTACTACCCACTTCAAATTCTCCCTCTGCTTGTTTGTAATTGTTATTATCGAAATTATCGTTTAGTGTATCACTTAAATTCATTTTTTCTCTCTCTGAAATATCTTCTTCTGTTGTTGCAGCTATCTCAGATAGTGATAAATTAGCTATTAGATTTTCTACACTATCATCAAACTCATCTTCTTCTAATTCTTGTTCCAGTGTAAAATCTGTTTTCTGCTTGGTTGAATTAATTGCATCCTGTTCCTCTATTAATAAAAATTTATCTTCTGATTGAATTAATTCATTTTCAACTTTCGTATCTTGTATGAAATTAGGATTCATAGTTTCATTCTCTATTTCATCATTATTTGAAGAATACTTAAGAATTTCCTGTTCTTCAAACACTTTGTGATTTAACATAGACTGAAGTTCCTTGTTGTTTGTTAAGTCCTCAGATTCAGTTTGAAATATACTATAATCCTCAGGTATATAATTTTCATCCATACCAGTAATATCTTCGCTATTATGTAGTGCTTCCATCGATTCAGATAGAGTATTGAAATACGAATGATCCAAACCTAACTCTTTACAGTTTAAGCAATATTCACTATTATCCTTCACTTCGGCATGACATATCTTGCATCTATTCAATCGTACACCACCTAGCCTATATTTTGTAGTAATTATTCACTTAAAAGTAACTCATCAATTTTAGCTACTAATTGTCCAATCTCTGGTTTTGATAATTGGGCATTTGCACCTAAAGATTCACCTTTCCTACGCATATCCTCATTTACCAAGGAAGAAAAGATAACAACTGGAATTTTAGATAGTTTTGTATCCTCCTTAACAAGCTTTGTTAAGTGATGTCCATCCATCACTGGCATCTCTATGTCAGTAATAATAAGCGAGACCTTTTTATCAACAATTCCTTCTTGCTTGTACTTTACTAATAAGTCATAAGCCTCTTTACCATTCTCTGTTCTAGTGATATTGGTATAACCAGCTTTCGCAAGACAGTCGACTAATAATTGATTAAGTAAATGGGAATCTTCAGCAATAATGATTGGTAAATCACAACGCCTTCTATTTTTTAATAAATCCATTTCTGAAACTTTTAAACTTGTTTCAGGACTTATATCGGCTACTATTTTTTCAAAATCAAGTAAAAGAATTAATTTATTTGATATTTTAATAATTCCAGTTGCTACTCCCATACCAGCATGACTTAATGTAGCATCTGGTTTTGAGATATCTCCCCAAGAGATACGATGAATTCCTAAAACTTTATTTACATGAAAACCAACATGTAGATTATTAAAGTTTGTTACTATAATCATATCTTTACCGTCCTGCTCTGTTTCCTGGTGCAGGTTTAGGGTCTTTCTTAAGTCTATGATTGTCATGATAAAATCACGAGGCATATAAATGCCCTCAACTGTAGGGTACGCGTTAGGTACTGGTGTCGGGCTTACAAAGGGAAGTATCTCCTTAATCTTAGCCACATTAATACCATAGCTATTTCCACCAATGGTGAATTCGAGCACTTCTAATTCGTTTGTGCCACTTTCTAATAAAATATTGTTTTCCATAGGTTTACCCCCATATCTTCTTGTTAGTTCGCTCCATTCGGAAATATGTAACTTAAGTTTTTATTTCCTTATTGATGACAAGGAAAAGTTCATGGATCGTACTTTTCTTGTTTACGTGTATATATATGGTATTATATGATAAAATGTCCAAAATTTCAATCGTTGCATATGCAAAACGACACTATTTCCCATTTTAATGCTACAATAAAAGCTATTACAATATTGCTATACCCTATAATTATCGGCTATTTAATTAATTTAGATTAGCAATAAATTAAATTTGGCACCCCATCTAAGACTTAAGTATTATTAGTTAAGATCCCTTGTTATATCGCTTAGTAAGTGGCAAAATATCTTCCATCCATTTATGAATCCTGCATAATAAAAATGCAAGAATAGGCAAAACATTTTGGCTTGTACTCCCACTGAAACATGGAAGTCCCCCGCTTACGCTTCGCTTGAGAAGCATGCTTCGTTACGAAGCGGGGGACTTCCTTGATGGGTTAAATAATAATAATTAATAATTCAGTAGCTTTTAGTGCGTAGGTTCAAAAGTACGGTAGTTACCAGCCAAGCGATAGATTTATTATTAAGCACGGTCATATGGTATGCACAATCTATCTGATAACTGAACAGAATTATTTTTAACTCTTGCGAAGTGTCTTAAGTATTCACTATATAGTAATTCTTTAATCGTTGCTAAAAAGGTATCGACATCAGTTTCATTGTTATATATTCCAAAGCTAATGCGCACCATTCCTTCGAGGGGGTAGCAAAATGAGCCCGACGTATCTGAACCCCCTGTCAGACGGCGAACATAAGGGTGGGCGCAAAAGGCAGCATGGCGAACAGCGATGGCACGATAACCTGCGAGAAAATTTGCTACCTCTTCATTCTTTATGCCACGAAGGGTAAATACAGCAATGCCCACTCTATCAGCAATATTTTCATTATCACCGTAGAGTATCACCCCCGGAAGTTTCATAAGTCCATCCAGTGCCCTTCTTAGAAGTATCTGCTCATGGTTTTTAATATAATCAAATCCAATACACTTAAGAACTTCCATAGCTCTCAGCATTCCAACTACACCTGGGTAGTTCGGTGAACCCGCTTCATATCGATCGGGTGCTGGTAAATAGCGTACTGAATAATCACATACCGCCTCTACCATACCACCACCATAAAATTTAGCTATATGCTTATTTAACACATCTGTAAGCCCTACCACTGCACCGCCGCCGAAAGGCGAGTACATTTTGTGCGCTGAGAAAACAAAAAAATCAATATTCTCTTCCAGTGTTTGCCCTAACATGTTAAACGCTCGATGAGCGACAATTTGTGCGCCATCTACAATGATCTTTGCACCATATTGATGAGCGAGTTTAGCGATGTAGTGCACATCATTCACATAACCTGTGACATTGGAAGCCGCTGTGACTGTAACGTACTTAATTCGGCCGTTATACGCCTTAAGAAGCCTCTTTATATCATCGACAATCAACCGCCCTTTTTTATCTACTTCAGCATATACCGTTTTCGTACGCTCGCGCCAAGGCAAATCATTTGCGTGATGCTCCATGCGAGTTGAGAGAACGATGTCCTCAGGGCTTTCGATAAAAGCTGACGCAAGTTTATTTATTCCATCTGTCGCGTTATTGATGTAGAAAACCGTATAAATATCGCTGTTTGCTCCAACAAAATCCTTAACGATATCTCGTCCGTTTGTATAAACCTCGGTCGAATTTTCAGACTTTTGTCCTTTACCGCGACCGATGGAGCCATAGTACATAAGCTGTCGCTCTATTTCTTGAATGACCTCCTTAAAAGGTGGAGTAGTAGCGGCATTATCTAAATTAATAGCAGGTACCATTTTATTGTTATCAAGCTCAACCAGCGCGTCCAGCCCAAACATCATATTACGTATATTATCGCTTGAATTACTTATAGCGGTATTACATTGGAAGTTATCCATAACAGATTACTCCTTTTTGTTTTCCAAATGTAAGGTTCCCCTAAATACGGGTGATGATTTACCGAGGAAGTTAGTTTATTTTATGTATATGTGAAGTTTCGGTAATTGTTACCTGCTATGACAGTTCATCCAAAATCATTCGATATTTTTTAACCCATCAATTGTAATTTATTGGTTATGAAAAGATATTGAGGGAAAATTAGAAGTTCTGAAAAAAGATGTTTAGATGAAATCAAATATGTTTATAAAAGGTGAAAAGTTTTATCCTAGATGAGATCAGAAATATTTAGAAGCGTAGAGAAGTTCTTTTCAAAATTGTACGGATAAGAAGAAGGATCTTTTACAAAGTAAATTTGTAAAAGATCCTTCTTTTATAATGACTCCAAGGGGATTTGAACCCCTGTTACCGCCGTGAAAGGGCGGTGTCTTAACCGCTTGACCATGGAGCCATAGAATACAATTATCCTTTTGTACCATTGTACTCTCAAAACCTCATATTGATATACTCTAATTTTTAAACAAACCTTTTAGGTTAAGCCCTCGACCTATTAGTAACAATCAGCTACATGTGTTACCACACTTCCACCTTTGTCCTATCAACCTTATCGTCTTTAAGGGGTCTTACTAGCTTATGCTATGGGATATCTTATCTTGAGGGGGGCTTCACGCTTAGATGCCTTCAGCGTTTATCCCGTCCCGACTTGGCTACTCGGCCATGCTCTTGGTAGAACAACCGATACACCAGAGGTCAGTCCATCCCGGTCCTCTCGTACTAAGGACAGCTCCTCTCAAATATCCTACGCCTACGCCGGATAGGGACCGAACTGTCTCACGACGTTCTGAACCCAGCTCGCGTACCGCTTTAATGGGCGAACAGCCCAACCCTTGGGACCTACTACAGCCCCAGGATGCGATGAGCCGACATCGAGGTGCCAAACCACTCCGTCGATGTGAACTCTTGGGAGTGATAAGCCTGTTATCCCCAGGGTAGCTTTTATCCGTTGAGCGATGGCAATCCCACTTTATACCACCGGATCACTAAGTCCTACTTTCGTACCTGCTCCACCCGTCGGTGTCACAGTCAAGCTCTCTTATGCCTTTGCACTCTACGAATGGTTTCCAACCATTCTGAGAGAACCTTTGAGCGCCTCCGATACCCTTTCGGAGGCGACCGCCCCAGTCAAACTCCCCGCCTGACATTGTCCCCTAGCCGGGTCACGGCTACAGGTTAGAAATCCAGTACTACAAGGGTGGTATCCCAACAGCGACTCCGTAAGAACTGGCGTTCCTACTTCTTAGTCTCCCACCTATCCTGTACATGCAGCACCGAATCCCAGTATCAAGCTGAAGTAAAGCTCCATGGGGTCTTTCCGTCCTGGCGCAGGTAACCAGCATCTTCACTGGTATTTCAATTTCACCGGGTGCATTGTCGAGACAGTGCCCAAATCATTACGCCTTTCGTGCGGGTCGGAACTTACCCGACAAGGAATTTCGCTACCTTAGGACCGTTATAGTTACGGCCGCCGTTTACTGGGGCTTAAGTTCAAAGCTTCGACTTGCGTCTAACCTCTCCCCTTAACCTTCCAGCACCGGGCAGGCGTCAGCCCATATACCTCACCTTTCGGTTTTGCATAGACCTGTGTTTTTGCTAAACAGTTGCTTGGGCCAATTCTCTGCGGCCTACTTTCGTAGGCACCCCTTCTCCCGAAGTTACGGGGTCATTTTGCCGAGTTCCTTAACAATGCTTCTCCCGTCGGCCTTAGGATTCTCTCCTCATCCACCTGTGTCGGTTTA